>QKCS01000301.1 GCA_003246795.1 Alphaproteobacteria bacterium | reverse complement strand
TCCTTGGAACGCTGCTCGTGTGCCTGGTGACGATCGGCTACGTGATGACGGTCGGTGACGATGGCGATCGCTACGACGTCGTCTATCTCGCCTTCACGCTCGGCGTCATCATCTGGAGCATCAACCGCGGCACCCGCTTCGACGACCGCTTCGTGATCAATCTGTCGACGGTCGCCTTCGGTTTGTGGGTTCTCTACACGTACTTCGAACTCTTCGCGGGTCTTATGGACCAAGCCGTGTTCTTCACCGTCGGCGGCATTCTGCTCATCGCACTGGCGCTCGGGCTTGAGAACTTGCGCCGCCATCTCGTCGCCGCCGCCAAGCCCGCGGTCGAAGCGGAAGGAGGCGCCGAATGATCACGCTTCGTATCGTCGTCGTCGTCGCGCTGCAGACACTCGCGCTCGCCTACATGATCTACGACCGCCAGGCGATGCTGAACTCCTCGCGCGTCGTCACGCTCAAGATCGAACCCGTCGATCCGCGCGACATTTTTCGCGGCGACTACGTTGTCTTGAACTACGAGATCTCGCGCCTCGAGCCGCCGAAGCTCGAGGGCGACGACATCTTCGGCTACAACGACACCGTTTACGTGACGCTGATCCGCGACGGCGAAACCTGGCGCGCCGCCGCTGTCGCCAAAGACAAGCCCGTGGCGATGCAAGACGGCGTCGTGATCAAGGGCGCCGTGGACTCGATCGAATTCGCAAAGGACAACGGCGCGAGTGCACCGTCGCGGCCGGAACCGAACGCGACGCAACCGGCCCAGTCGTTGAGAGTGAGCTACGGCATCGAGAGCTATTTCGTGCCGGAAGGCACCGGACGCGAACTCGAGCAGGAGCGCCAGAAGGGCGACCTGACCGTCGACGTGGCGATCGACGCCCAAGGGCGCGCCGCAATCAAGGCGCTGCGCCGCAAGGGCCAAGTCTTCTACGTCGAGGGCGTGTTCTAGGAAACGTCGTCCGTCCCGCGCGGCAGCGGCCCTAGCGGGAACGGTTTCTCGTCGCTCAACAGCACGACATACGACAAGCACTGCCAGACATAGCGCGCCGAAGCGTTGACGAACTGCTTGAATTCCGCATGCGGCTCGCGGCTGATCGCGACCAGAATCCACATGATGATCGCGAGCACGATCGTCATCCAGAACGCGAACCAGCCCAGCACCGCGTACATCACCGACAGGAAGAAGCGCTGCCAGGGAAACGGCGCGCGTTGCGTCACCTCGCGGGGGGCCTCCGAACCTTGATCGTAGGAAGCATCGGCTTCGGGCATGTCGGTCCTCCGAATCGTGACGGAACGGTCGATCCAGGATACATGGGCCCGCCACCCCCGCCGATCAAGGTCTGTGGGTCAGCTGATCCAGCTGCGCTGGCGGTCGAACGGCGGGAAGATCAGCAGGCCGGTGAAGAAGCCGCCGATATGGGCCTCCCACGCGATCGCATGCCCGAAGCCGCCCGGCGCAAATCCGGTAAGGCCGAGAACCACATTGAGCACCACCCAAACGGCGGATGCGAGAAGCACGGGACGGCTCGTCAACGGCAACCGCCGCGGCGGCCACACCGGCGTCGTCGCGGGATCCGGATCGATGAAGATGAAACGAAACGCCGCCCCCATCAGTCCGGACACAGCTCCCGACGCGCCGATGACGGGCACCGGCGAGCCCCAATGGAAGGCGAGATGCACGATTGCGGCGCCAAGCGCGGAGATCAACGACAACGCCAAGAACCGCGCCGTGCCGACGCGTCGCGCGACCGCCGTGGCAAAGATCAGGAACCACAGCACGTTGAACGTCAGGTGCACGAAGTCGCCGTGCAGGAACCCGTAGGTCAGGAACGGCACGAACGCCATCGCCGTGTCGCTGAACGATCCCGCGCCGCCCAACCCGTACATCGCAAACCGCTCCGGCGTCAGAGCGAACGTCGTGATGAGATAGGTGTACTGCTCGTCCGGCAGAAACGCGGAAACGACATGCACGGCGACGAAGGCCAAGATGAGCCAAGTGACGATCGGCGGCGCGCGCAGGATCGGCTCGCGCGACTCGTCGACCGGCGGACGCGGACCCAGGATCGTACCCATCAGCTCCCGCGCATGAGCGCCGCCTCGACAAGCGGCAGCCGGTCGTTGCCGAAATAAATATCGCCGCCATCGACAAACATCGTGGGCGAACCGAAACCGCCCCGTTCGATCAGTTCGTCCGTGTTCGCACGCAGGCGGTCCTTCACCACACCTTCTTCGATCCGGCCGAGAAACGTCGTCGCGTCATATCCCACGCGCGCCGCGACGCGCCCTAACACGTCCGGCTGACTGATGTCTTCCAAGTCGCCCCAATACGCTTCGAAGACGGCCGTCGCATAGGGGACGAGCTTGCCCTCGTCGAGCGCGACCAACGCGCCCCGCATCGCACGGACGGAGTTCACAGGGAACACCGGTGGGCGCCCGATTTCGATCCCCGCGAACCGCGCCCAATCCGCCAGGTCCTTTGCGTAGTACGCCGCCTTGCGCGGATCGGGCTTTGCGCGCCGCTCATAAACCTCTTGGTTCACCGCATTGAAGACCCCGCCGACCAGGATCGGCCGCCACTCGATCTTGGCGCCCGTTCGGTCGACCAAGTCGTGAACGCGCGTGAACGCCAGATACGTCCACGGGCTCGAGCAGTCGAAGAAGAACTCCAGCCGTTTGCCCATACGCCCGCTCTAGAGCCCCAAGACTTGCTTGGCGATCACGTTCTTCTGAATCTCTTCGGTCCCGCCTTCGATCGTGTTCGCGCGCTGGCGCGCGTAGAGCGGCATCGCGTTCTTCGCATAGGACGGCCCGATCGGCGGCTGGTTCCAGCCGGTCTCTAACTGTTCCAGAACCCACGGCGACGAATAGTAGCCGACCGCTTCGAGCAGAAGCTCGCTCAACGCCTGGCTGATGAACGTGCCCTTCGACTTCAAAATGGCGCCGCCGTTGCCGGCAGTACCCGTTTTCGCCTCATAGAGAACGCGCTGGTTCGTCACGCGCAATGCCTCGAGCTCGATCTCGATCGCCGCAAGCTTCGCACGGAAGTCGTCTTCGTCGATCAACCCGCGCCCGTTCGCCAACTCCTGCGCGCCCACGTCCTTGATCCGTTTGACCAACTTCGTCGACTGTGCGATCTGCGCGATGAGCGCGCGCTCATTTCCCAGAAGGTACTTCGCGTAGGTCCAACCTTTGTTTTCCTCGCCGATGCGGTTTTCGACCGGCACTTCGACGTCGTCGAAGTGGATTTCGTTCAGAATGTGCGAGCCGTCGATCGTGATGATCGGCCGGTGCGAAATCCCCTTCGTCTTTATGTCGATAAGAAGGACCGAAATGCCTTCCTGTGTCTTGCCCTCCGTCGACGTGCGCACAAGCGCGAACATCCAGTCGGCCTCGTGGCCGTAGGAGTTCCAAATCTTCATGCCATTGACGACATACTTGTCACCCTTGCGCACCGCCATCGTGCGCAGGCTCGCGAGGTCCGATCCCGAGTTCGGTTCTGAATAACCCTGGCACCAGAGATGCTCGCCGCTCGAAGCCGGCGGCAGGAACCGCGCCTTTTGCTCCGGCGTGCCGAACGCCATGATCACCGGGCCCACCATCTTCACGGCGAATG
>QKCS01000351.1 GCA_003246795.1 Alphaproteobacteria bacterium | reverse complement strand
CGGGCGCGTCAGAATGGCGCCTTCGGTCCTGTCCCCGAGTTCGCGGCGATGACGAAAATACTGCTCGTTCACGGCTCCTCGCACGGCGCGTGGTGCTGGGAGAAGATCGTGCCGCTGTTGAAACGGGCGGGCTACGACGTCGACACGCTCGATCTGCCCGGTCATGGCGACGACACGACGCCGTGGTGGCAAACGACGTTGGGCGGCTACTCGCGCGCCGTGCGCGCCGCGGCTCGCAAGAGCGGCCCTGTCGTCGCGCTCGGCCACTCGATGGGCGGCGGCGTGATCACGCAGGCGGCGGCGCAGGAGCCCGGGCTCTTCAAGGGCCTCATCTATCTCGCGGGCTTCGTGCCGAATGCCGGCGAAACGATGTTGGGCTTGGCGCGGCGCGACAAGGTGTGGCGCGGGTTCGCCGTCCCGCGCTACCGCTTCGGCACCATCACGATTTGGCCGGGCCGCACCAAGGACACATTCTACAACGCGTGTTCGAACGCCGACGCGGAAGCGGCGCTCGCGCGCCTTCGCCCGGAACCCGTGCCGCCGTTGCTGCAGCCGATCGCCAAGTCACGCAAGGACGCCCCGCCGCGCGTCTTCATCGAAACCCGCCGCGACAACACGCTATCGCTCGATCTGCAGCGCTTCATGCACCGCCGGTTCGACTTCAACAAGGTCGCGACGCTCGACACCGATCATTCGCCGTTCTACTCCGCGCCCGCCGAATTGAGCGAGAAGGTCGCCGAAATGGCCGCCGATTTCTGAGGCGAAAGCGCCCGCCTTGCATTCGCCCCGCAAAGGATGATTGCATGGGGTGAAGGGACTGGTTCGTGATGCGTTATGTGCTCGCGTTCGTGCTGTGTATCGTCGCCGCGCAGGCTGCGCGGGCGGAACCGGCCAGCTGGAAAATAACCAAGGATCATTGGGACGCGAACGACGAAACGCGCTTCGGCGCATTCGTCGCGGGCTTCGGCGAGCACGACTGCAAGGACCCGCGGTCGTGCTTCAAGAGCACGGCGAATCCCTACCGCGACACCGACCCGCCCGAACTGAACATGGACGGCGACTGCGCCGACTTCATCTATCAGCTGCGCGCCTACTTCGCGTGGAAGAACGGCTTGCCGTTTTCCTATCCGCTCTACGTAATGTCGCGCTCCGGCCCGACGGAGGACTTCCGCTTCTCCGACGCGGGCAACATGGTCGTCGCGCGCCTGCAGCTCGAATGGCAGCCCGAAGCCGATCCGGTGAAGTTGCTGCTGGCGCTGCGCGGCACGGTCTCGACCGCAATGTTCCGCGTGGAGCACACGTACGATACCGGCTTTTCGGCCAGCGACTTCTATTCGCCGAAGATCGATCGCGCGTCGATCCGCGCGGGAAGCATCATCTACGACCCATGGGGCCACGTCGTGTACGTCTACAAGGTCGACGACGACGGCACGATCCACTACGTCGACTCGAATCCCGATCGCCAAGTCACGCGCGGCACCTACGGCCATCAATTCCCGCGCACGGCGCCGGCGTTGGGCGCCGGCTTTTGGAATTGGCGCCCGATGAAGCTCGTCGACTACACGGTCACCGCCGACGGCGCGCTCGTCAACGGACGCTTCGTGCTTGCCACCAACGCGGAGCTGAAGGATTATTCGCCGGAGCAGTACTACGGCACCGAGCCGAACGAAGCGCACGACTGGAAGAACGCGAAGTTCGAGTTCGACGGCGAGACCCTCGGCTACTACGACTATGTGAAGGCCCGCCTCGCGGAGAAATAGTCCGCCGATGAATTTTCCACGCACGACGCTCGCTGCGCTGATGTGCTTTGCCCTCGTGCTGCCGGCGCGCGCGGCGGACCCCACGGTCTGCCGCCTCATCCACAAGATCGCCGATCCGGCGCTCGCCGCGCCCGTCGACGCCGTCGTCGACAAGGCGGTGGGCGAGGGCTTCGCCGGCGGCGTTGCGATCATCCGCGGCGACCGCCTGGTCTACGCGCGCGTCGCCGGCTTCTCCGACCGCCGCGCCAAGGTCCCCGTCGGCGAACACACGCTCTTCCACGTCGCCTCGATCACGAAGTACCTGACCGCGATCATGGTTCTGAAGGGCGTGGAGGACGGCAAGATTCGCCTGGACGACCCGCTGTCGAAGTACGCGCTCGGCACGAAACTCGCCGCCCGCGGCATCACGCTCGGCGACTTGCTCGCGCACCGCTCCGGCCTCGGCTCGAGCTACGTGGCCGAGCGCAAGCGCACAGTGGCCGATGCGATCGAAGCGCTCGACGACGCGCCGATCGACGAAGCGAAAGTCGGCAAATTCCGCTACTCGAACGACGGTTACGATCTGCTCGGCATCGTGTTGGAACGCGCCTACGGCCGGCCTTACGAAGAGATCGCGCGTGAAGAAGTCTTGAAGCCGGCCTGCATCGCCGACGCCGGCTTTTGGGGCGAGACCGATCTCGTCGATCCGCAAAAGGTCGGCCAGCCGTTGGAGCGTCCGTCGTCCAGCCTGCGCAAGCGCAACTACGGCATGATCGGCTCGTCCGGTTTCTTGATCACCGCCGCGGGCCTCGCGCGCCTCGAGTCCGAACTCGGCAATGGGCTGCTGTCGGCCGGATCGCTGGACGCGTTGCGCACGCCGCGCGGCAAGAGATCGGTCGGCGAGATCGCGTTCGGTTCGTTCCTCGTCGTGCACGACAAGCTCGGCCGCGTGATCAGCGCGCGCGGCTATGAAGACTGGGGCGACAACGCGATCATGAACGACTACCGCGATCGCGATGTTATCGTCGCCGTCGTGACGAGCAAGGACCCCAAGGAGGGAGCCGGCGAACCATTCCGCAACGTGATCTCCAAGACGATCGAAGACATCCTCGCGGACGTCCGCTAGCGGTCGTCATCTCGGGTTGTTCGGGCGGCGGCAAGTCGACCTTGCTCGCCGAACTCGCCGCGCGCGGACACCGCGTCTTCGAAGAGCCGGGCCGTCGCGTCGTGAAGCGCGAACGCGAAGCCGGCGGCGACGCGCTGCCGTGGAAGAACGCGGAGCGCTTCGCACACGCCTGCATCGACCTGGCGCTCGCCGATCTCGAGGAAGCGGCGGCGTGCGGCGGCATCGCCTTCTGCGATCGCGGCCTCGTCGACGCCGTGAGTGCGCTCGAACAAATGACGCGTCCGATCCCGGACGAAGCCCGTCGCGCACTCGACGCGCGGCCTTATCACGATCGCGTGTTTATGGCGCCGCCATGGCCCGAGATCTACCGCACGGATGCCGAACGCCGGCACTGCTTCGACGACGCGCGCGGCGAGTACGGTCGCTTGATGCTCGCCTATCCGCGCTTCGGTTACGGAACGTTCGTTCTTCCGAAAGTGTCCCCGGGCGCGCGGGCTGATTTCGTCTTGCATACGTTGAAGGACTAAGGGCTAATCGAACGACGCGCCCGCAAAGAGGCGCCCGCGTGAAATCCAGGGAGAACGAAGTGCTCGAACCGGCGACGGTGTCCGATCTTGTCGTGCCGAAGGAACCCGCCGCCGAACGCGCCAGCGCCGCGCCTGGCGCGCCCTCGCGTTGGACGAGGCTCGCCTACGGCCTCGGCGCCGTCGCCAACGGCGTCAAGGACAACGGCCTCGGCTTCTTCCTGC
>QKCS01000348.1 GCA_003246795.1 Alphaproteobacteria bacterium | reverse complement strand
CCGACGGCGTGAAGAAGGGCGATCGCGTCGCGATCATCATGCGCAATCTGCCCGAATGGTCGGTCGCGTTCTGGTCGGCGGTGCACGCCGGCGCGATCGTCACGCCGCTGAACGCGTGGTGGACGGGACCGGAACTCGAATACGGGCTCACCGATTCCGGGACGAAGGTCGCGCTGGCGGACGCCGAGCGCTGGGAGCGCGTGCGCGAGCACGTCGACAATTGCCCGGATCTCAAGCGCGTTTACGTCTGCCGCTCGTATGAGGACATCGCCGATCCGCGCGTCCAGAAGCTCGAAGACGTGATCGGCGTGCCGAACTCGTGGGCGAATCTTAGTGAAGTTCCGCTTCCGAATGTGCCGCTTTCGCCCGACGACGACGTGACGATCTTCTACACGTCGGGCACGACCGGAAAGCCGAAGGGCGCCGTCATCAGTCATCGAAACATCGTGTCGAACTTCTTCAACGCGATGTGCGCGCAGGCGCGTTCGTTCCTGCGGCGCGGCGAGCCGCTGCCGACGCCCGATCCGACGGTGCAGAAGTCGAGCCTGATCTCCGTGCCGTTCTTCCACGCAACCGGCTGTTTCGCGGTCATGGTGCCGGCCGTGTTCGGCGGCTCGAAGCTCGTCATGCAGCGGCGCTGGAACGCCGAGCAGGCGCTGGAATTGATCGAGCGCGAGAAGATCACGACTGCGGGCGGCGTGCCGACGATCGCCTGGCAGCTCATCGAGCATCCGCGGTTCAAGGAATTCGACACGTCGTCGATCGAGACGATCTCCTACGGCGGCGCGCCGTCAGCGCCGGAATTGGTGCGGCGCCTGAAGGAGCGGTTCCCGAATCTGAAACCCGGCCAAGGCTGGGGCATGACGGAGACGTCGGCGACAGCGACGAGCAACTTCGGGGAAGACTACGAACGCAAGCCGTCGAGCTGCGGCGTGCCCACGCCCACCGGCGAAGTGAAGATCGTCGGCGACAACGGCAAAGCGCTGCCCGCCGGCGAGGTCGGCGAGTTGTGGTTCCGCGGACCGATCGTCGTGCGCGGCTATTGGAACAAGCCGGAGGCGACCGCCGAGACGTTCGTCGACGGCTGGGTGAAGACGGGCGACCTCGCCAAGGTCGACGAGGAAGGCTTCGTCTACATCGTCGACCGTGCGAAGGACATGCTGATCCGCGGCGGCGAAAACATCTACTGCGTCGAGGTCGAGAACGCGCTCTACGACCATCCGGCGGTGATGGACGCCGCCGTCATCGGCCGGCCGCATCAGACGCTCGGTGAGGAGCCGGTAGCGGTCGTGCACCTGAAACCCGGCGCGAAGGCGAGCGAAGAGGAGCTTCGCCACTTCGTGTCGCAGAAGCTCGCCGCATTCAAGGTGCCGGTGAAGATTCTCTTCCTCCCCGAGACGTTGCCGCGCAACGCGAACGGCAAGATCGTGAAACGCGACCTCAAGCAGTACTTCGCCGCATGACGCCGCTCAGCTGGCGCATCGGCGACGTCAAGATCACGAAGATCGTCGAGATCGAGGTGACGGGCGGTACGCGCTTCATCCTGCCGCAGGCGACGCGGGAAGAAGCGTCGAAGATCTCCTGGCTCGCGCCGCACTTCATGGACGCGGAGGGGCGACTCAAGATGAGCATTCACGCGCTCGTCGTCGAGACGCCGACGAGGCGCATCATCGTCGACACCTGCCTCGGCAACGACAAGAAGGGGCGCGCGGTGCCGACATGGAACGAGCTCTCCGGGCCGTTCCTGCGCGACCTGACGGCGGCCGGGTTCGCGCCGGATTCGATCGACACCGTAATGTGCACGCACATGCACGTCGATCACGTCGGCTGGAACACGATGCTCGTCGACGGCAAGTGGGTGCCGACGTTTCCAAAGGCGCGTTACCTGATGGGCCGCGTCGAGTTCGAATACTGGCGCGACCAGAACGGGCGTCCGGAACATCCGGAACAGACAGCCGTGTTCGTGGATTCGGTGAAGCCGGTGTTCGATGCGGGCCTCGTCGAACTGGTCGAGACCGATCACCAGGTCACGCCGGAGGTCAGTCTGGTGCCGACACTGGGACACACGCCGGGGCATGTGAGCGTGCGCATATCCTCGAAAGGCGAAGAAGCGCTGATCACGGGCGACTTCCTGCACCACCCCTGCCAAATGGCGCGGCCGGAGTGGGCGGCGACGGTCGATTTCGATCCGAAGATGTCGACTGAGACGCGGCGCAACGTGTTCGGGCGGCTTGCCGGCACGCCGACGCTCGTCATCGGGACACACTTCGCGGGACCGACGGCGGGGCGCGTCGTGCGCGACGGGGATGCGTTCCGGTTGGCCGTGTGAGCTAGCGCTTCTTCTTTGTCGCTTCTTTTTTCTTCTTCTCGTAGTGGCGGTGCGCCTTGGCGCGGTTGCCGCAGGAGCTCATAGAGCACCAGCGGCGGGTGCCGCTCTTTGAATCGTCGAGGAAGAGCCAGAGGCATTTGTCGTTGCCGCAGCGGCGGACGCGGTCGCGGCGCGGTTCGGCGAGGAGATCGCCGGCCGTCCACAACACCGGCGCCAGCAGATGCGAGATCGTGGGCTTCAGGTTCTCGACACGCCATACGTAAGCGCCGTTCTGCGTCGTGAGCTGGCTTCGCGCGGGCGCCGCGGCGAGTGCGCGATTGAAGAGCGCGAGGTCGGATGCCGACGGGACCTGACGCTCCGCCACGGCCGCGAAGATGCGATAGAGCGCTTCCCGCAGTGCCACCGCTTCTTCGCGCGCGGCCGGCGCGTCGGCGCCATGCGCCGCCCACCACGCCTTTAGCGGCTCGATCTCGCCGGGCGCGTAGGCCTCCTTGGCGCACCAGTCGATCAGATCGTCCAAGGATTCGAGCGTTTCGGTCGGCTCGTCCAGGCCGCGCCAACAACGCGTGTTTGCGAATTCCAGGCAGAGGTCTGCCCGCGCGGCGGAGATCAGGACATTGGCGGTCGCAGGGGCTCTGGTCATCTCCTCAACTACTAACCGCCATGGCGGTTGACAAGGCGTTAAACGCACACTATAAATATAACCATCATGACGGTTATATAGGGTTGACCGCATGGGGCGGCCAGGCCCGGCATAAGGAGAGAAAGCAGTGATCGACCATGTTTCGATTGGGGTGCGCGATGTCGCGGCGTCGCGCCGGTTCTACGACGCGGCGCTCAAGCCGCTCGGCTACGAGTGTCTGTCTTCGGACGGCGGTTCGGCGAGCTACGGTGCGAAGGATGCAGTGTTTTATCTGGGGCAGACGGACAACCCAGTAAAAGCGGACCCACGTTCAGGTTTGCACTTCTGTTTCACGGCCGGCAGCCGCAAGGCGGTCGACGCGTTCCACGCGGCGGCACTCAAGGCGGGCGGCAAGGACAACGGCAAACCGGGCATCCGCACGGACTACAGCGCCAACTACTACGCCGCGTTCGTCGTCGATCCCGATGGGTATCGGATCGAGGCGTATTGCGGAAAGAAGGAATAAGAGGACGAGACGATGAGCTGCCAAGCATGCCATGACGAACGGGAGCGGCGGCTCGAGGCCGTCTTCGCCCTTCGCGCCGTTCCTGCGTTGGTCGTCTTCGCGCTCTTGGCGGCCCAGCTCGTTTTGCTGGCCGCCGTTTGAGCGTCAGAA
>QKCS01000030.1 GCA_003246795.1 Alphaproteobacteria bacterium | reverse complement strand
GCAACTTCGTGCCTTGTTCGAGACCCTTCGACAGGCTGATCAGCGGGACCCACGCGCGAATGTGTTTCGCGACTTCGCGCAACGTGTCGCGCATCGATTGCGACGGCACGCCGAGGACGACGACGTCGGAGTCGCGCACGGCCTCTTCGATCGAGTTCGTCGCGCGCAAGCCCTGGGTCAGCCGCGCACCGGGCAGATAGCGCTCGTTGGTCCGCGACGTGTTGATTTCTTTGACGGTCTCGGCGCTCCGCGCCCAAATCGTGGTCGGCGCATTGCGCGCGACGAGAGAGGCCACCGTCGTGCCCCAGGACCCACCTCCCAATATGCTGGCCCGAAGTCTCATCCGCTCGCGCCGTTCTTGTCAGCGCAGTGAAACGGAATGGGACGCCAGCCGCAAGCGGCCAACGGTTAACCGGCCAAGGCCTTCGCCAGGAACGGCAGACTCACGTCCATGCGGTAGTCGACGGACGAATGGTCGTCGGCGAACTCTTCGTAGACATGCGCCACCCCGTGCCCTTCGAGCAGCCGGTGCATCCGCCGCGCGCCGTACACCAAGTTGTACTGATCGACGTCCCCGCAATCGATGTAGAGCCCTTTGAGCTTCTTGAGTCCTTGCCACATCGTCTCGGCCATGACGACGGGGTCCCACTTCATGAAGTTCGCCCAGCGTTCGGGAATCATTTCGCACGTCTGCATGTCGACCGGCAGCCGGACGCCCATATAGGCGTCGGGATCGGGATCGTAGGACGCGCACATCGCCAGCATCATGAGGATGTGGATGTCATTGTTCTTCGTCTTCTTCTGCGCGAAGAAATCCTCCAGCCATGCCTTGATATCGTTGTTGTGCTTCTTCAAGGCGCGCAGCACGCCCGGAAACTCCGGCAAGTGACAAAGCTCGTGCCCCATATCGCCGGAATGCGAGGCGGCGGCGCTCCAGAAGTCGGGATGCATCAAGGCATGCACCATCGCGCCGTAGCCGCCCGAACTCTTGCCGAAGATCCCACGCTTTCCCGCGCCGCCGCAGCCATACGTGCGCTCGACGAGGGGCACCGCTTCTTGAAGCAGGAAGTCGTCCCAACGCCCCATCGCGGCGCTGTTGATGTACTGATTGCCGCCGAGCTTCGTGAAGCAGTCGGGCAGGGCGACAACGACAGGCGGCATCTCCTCGGCCGCGATCAAACGATCGAGGCGTTCGGGAACGTTTTCGCCGAAGTTCTTCCAGTTCGTATGCGCGGGCCCACCCGCCGTGAAGCCGACAATGTCGACAAGAAGCGGCAAGCCACGCCCGTCGCGATCGTGCGGCACATAGACGTCGATGATCCGCCGCGTCGGATCGCCGAGCATGTTGCTCTTCAACACGTCGCTTTCGATCCAAAGTCTGTGAACCGTGCCGGCCGGTGTCGACGAATCCCGCCTCATGTCTAAGCCCTGTCTCTTGTTCTGGAGGCGCCAACCTGCATATTTGACTGGCCGCGCACAAGCGGCGCCTGGCGCGCTATGGGTTCGCCCGGCGTTTGGGCTTCTTCTTGTTGCCGGAGCGCTCACTCTTTCGCTCGATCATCTTTCGGAATCCGCGCGGTCTCAGGCGCGTCAGGCTGAGTTCGTCGAGCGCATCTGTCGCGGCGTTCTTCGATCGCGACACGATATCCGACCAAGCAAGTTCGACGGCAATTGCATTGTGCTGCATGCACGATAGAAAGGTGCTGCCGCTCCAAAGCGCCTGATACACGCTCGACACGTCGCGCGACAGCATCGCGGTCATGAACTGGTCGGCGTCGATTGCCATCAGCAAGTGCTGTCCGGGCCAAGCCGACAAGATTCGATCCGATGACTTGCCCACAACGACCGTGACCCCCTTGATCTCCGCAGGCGCATACGCCCGAAGGGCGACGCGCACGCCGTGCCTTGCGGCGGCGACAAGATCATCCGCGACGAGGGGCACGAGGCGCGGAAAGATGTCGAGCAGCGCAACCTCTTGCGCCGCCGCAAGCATGGATCGGGCGCGCTCGATGACCTGATCAGGGGTTGCGAGGTAGTAGACCCGGTCGTCCCCTTCTGCCTGGCGAATCTGCGCGAGCTCCGCCTCGGCCGTGCGTTTGTGTTCATCGAACTCGCGGTTCAGCCGATCCAAAAGCTCGCCCGGCGGCACGGCTCGGCACAGCCGGCTCTCGCTGTCGTCGATGATGATCGCCCCGCGCAGCGCCAGCGCAGCGATCGCCTTGTAGGTATTCGCCGTCGGCTTTCCGATCGCATGGCTGACGCGGTAGCCCGTGGCCGGGGATTCTTCGAGGAGGAAGCAGTAAACGAGCGCTTCGATCTCCGAGAATCCCAAAAATGTGAGCGCCTTGGCGGCTTGAAGTCGCATAATAGTAGTATTAGCTACTACTAGTTAAAAGATCAACCTGTCCAAGGGGGACGAACGTCATGCGCCGCATCCTGGCCGCAGCGATCTTGCTTTTCTCGCTCAATCCGGCCGTCGCCGCGCCCGACCCGCGCGCCGCCGACGTGCTCGCCCGCTCCAAGGCCGCCGCCGGGGGCACCGCATGGGACGGCGTCCGCTTCGTGCGCGCCAAGATGCAGATCGAAACCTCCGGCCTTAAGGGCACGGGCGAAAGTTTGGAGGACGCGCGCACCGGCGCCTTTGTGGACTCGTTCGATTTCGGCGCGCTCAAAGGCGCTTCCGGGTTCGACGGGAAAACCGTGTGGCAGCAGGACGCTTCCGGTCAAGTCGCCGTCCAGGGCGCTGAAGATCAACGGCGCGGCGCGATCAACGAGGCTTACCGCCGTGCGCATGCGTATTGGTACGCCGACCGTGCCAAGGCCGAAATCGCCTATGCCGGCGAGTCGCCCGACGGTCAGCGCGAGTTTCACGTCGTTCGCATCACGCCCGAAGGCGGCCGGCCGTTCGACATCTGGATCGACGCCCAAACGCTCCTCATCGATCGTTTCGTTGAGCGCGACTCGCAGGATCTGCGGACGACGTTCATGTCGGACTACCGCGCGGTCGACGGAAAGCGCGTGCCGTTCTTCTCGCGCCAGACGAACGGTCAGGAAAAATACGACACGATCGTCAAGGTCGAAAGCGTTGCGTTCGAGAACGAGATAGCCCGCACGGCCTTCGCGCCGCCGCCACCGCCGAAGCGAGACTTCGGATTCGCCGGGGGCAAGAGCACTACGTTCCCGTTCAAGCTCGTCAACAACCACATCTATCTCGAAGTGCGCCTGAACGGGCGTCCATACGAATTCCTGTTCGACACGGGCGGGCTCAATGTGATCACGCCGACGATCGCGCGCGAACTCGGTCTTGAGACGAAAGGCGCGGTCCAGGCGCGCGGCGCCGGTGAAAAGAGCATGGATGCCGCCTTCGCCAAGGTCGATCGGATGGGGGTCGGCGGCGCCTGGCTTGAGAACCAGACGTTCGTCGTCATCGGGCTCGAGTCCTTCAGCGAAATCGAAGGCAAGCCTATTACCGGCATCATCGGCTATGAGGTCTTCAAGCGCTTCGTCGTCGTGGTAGACTACGATAATTCGCGCATCACGCTCGTCGAACCCGACGGCTTCGCCTATCGCGGCCGCGGCGTTCGCGTTGCCATGCACTTGAACGACCGCACGCCGCAAGTCGAAGGCAC
>QKCS01000363.1 GCA_003246795.1 Alphaproteobacteria bacterium | reverse complement strand
GCCGCGATCACCGCCGCGCGCATCAACAACAAGACGCCCTACCCGGGCGCCGTCGTCATCCGCGAACGGTTCTCACGCGCATTCGTGCGGTAGCAAACGCGAATTGCCGCAAAACCGACGCGCCAAGCCTGGTTTTCTCGCCTTTGCGCCGGCTCCCGTACCCGCGTAGGCTGCCCCAATCCACCATGGCTGACGCAACACGCAAACTCGCCACGATCGTGGCCCTCGACGTCGCCGGATACTCCGCGCGCACGGAGGCCGACGAAGCGCGCACGACGGCGGAAGTCGCGGCGCTGCATAAGGAGGTCGCGGCCATCGCGCAGCGCCACGGCGGGCGCGTGTTCAACACGGCCGGCGACGGCTTCATGCTGGAATTCCCGTCGAGCTTGCTCGCCGTCGAAGCCGCGTTCGAACTCGCCGAAAGTTGCAATCCGAAGGTGCGCGTCGGCGTGCATCTGGGCGACGTGATGGTCCAGCCGAACGGCGACTTGCTCGGCCACGGCGTCAACGTCGCCGCGCGTCTGATGGCGCAGGCCGAGCCCGGCACGGTCCTCGTCTCCGCCGATGTCCGGCGCATGATGCGCGGGCCGATGGCCCATTCGCTGCGCTCGCGCGGCACGATCAAACTTCCGAAAATGTCGGAGACGATCGAGGTCTTCACCTTCCTGCCCGAAGCGCCGCCGCAGCGCACGCTGAAAGACCGCCTCAATTATCTCTGGGCCTTGGTCGCCGCGCGCGTGCCGAAGCGCGTGGCGCTCATCGGCGGCGCGTTCGCTGTCGCCGTGGTCGCGGCGAGCGCAACGCTTCTGGTGTTGCGCGACGTGATGATGCCGGGCGACGACGTGCCCATCGCCTCCGTCGCGGTGCTGCCCTTCGAAAGCCTGAGCGCGCAGAAGGAGGCCGCGTATTTCGCCGTCGGCATTCAGGACGAAATCCTGACGCGCCTGGCCAAGATCGGATCGTTGAAAGTCATCTCGCGCACGTCGACCGCGCATCTCGAAAGCCGGCCCGACAATCTTCAGGATCTCGCGCGCCGGCTCGGCGTCGCCAACGTTCTGGAAGGCAGCGTGCAGCGCGAAGGCGACGCCGTGCGCGTCAACGTGCAGCTGATCCGCGCCGCGAACGGCGACCACCTGTGGGCCGAAACCTTCGACCGCCAGCTCGACGACATTTTCGGCGTGCAAAGCGACATCGCCGTCGCCATCGCCGCCGCCTTGAATGCGACGGTCACCGAAGAAGAAAAGAAACAGATCGCGCTGCAGTCGACGGCGGTGCCCGGCGCCTACGACGCCTATCTGCGCGGCCTGTCGATCCTTCACGACCGCGGTGGCCGGTCGAAGGCCGACGCCTTCTTCCAGGAGGCCGTGACGCTCGACCCGAACTTCGCGCTCGCCTGGTCCTACGTCGCGCAGAGCGAGGCGCGCACCTACAGCTGGCGCGAGGCAACTCTCGATCAGCGCAAGCGCGCCGAGGCCGCGCTCGCCAACGCGCTGATGCAACCCGACCTGCCCGAGGTTCAGCTCGCGCAAGGCTTCTTCACCTATTACGTGGAAAAGAACTACACCAAGGCGCGCGAGCAGTTCGAAAAGGTGCATGCGACGTGGCCGAACGAAATCGAAAGCTTCCTCGCCTTGGGGTCGATCGCGCGCCGCCAGGACCGGTGGGAGGAGGCGCGCACCTACTACGAACGGGCCGTGGCCTTGAGCCCGTTGCGCGCCGACGTGCGCTCGAGCTTGCTGCGCGTGCTGGTCGCCACGCGTGATCTCGACGCCGCGCTGAAGGCGACGGACGAGGCGCTCGTCCGCTGGCCCACAAACGTGGGCTTCGTCACGGAGAAGGCGCGCATCCTGCAGAGCCTGGGCCGGATCGACGAAGCGGGCGCGCTGTTGAAGCCGTTGCGCACGCGCCCCGAACGCTGGATCACGCGCCGCATCGTCTCGCAGGCGCTCTATACGCGCCAATACGGCGACGCGATCCGCATGCTCGAAACGCAGATCGCGCAGGAGACCGACGAGATCAGTGCCGCGCGGTCGAAGGTCGATCTCGGCCATCTGCGCGCGCTCAAGGGCGAGGCGACGCGCGCGACGCAGGACCTCGAAAGCGCGCGCGCGACGCTCGCCGCCGAATTCCTGCGCCAGCCGAAAAACGCCGGCGTGCTTCACGCGCTCGCCTGGGCCTATTGCTATCTCGGCGATGAAGACAAGGCGCAGGTCTATATCCAACGCGCGATGGGCCTCTCGCCCGCCTCACGCTCGCGCTTCGAAGACTCGCAAATGCGCATATGGGCCTATTTCGGCGACAAGGAGCGCGCCATCACCGCCCTCGAGCGCTTGCAGAAAATGCCGTCGGGCTACTACACCGCAGCGACCCTCCGCCTCGATCCCATCTTCGACAAGCTCCGCGGCGACCCCAGGTTCGACGCGCTCGCCGCCGAAGACGCGAAGCTGAACTGATGAAAGTCTTGCTCAGCCGCGACAGCGTCGCCGCGGGCGACGACGTCGACGCGCACGACGAAGTGGTCGGGATCGACGCCCCCGACGCGCTGACCTTGATCGAACGCGTGCTCGCGTCGAACTATCTGCCGAAGATCGCGGGCGGCAACGCGACCTGGGTGGCGGTCTCGCACAAGCCCGTCGCCGTGTGCGCGCAACAATGGCCCGGCCCGCGCTTGATCCCCTGGCAACCCGCCGCCTGCGAGGAACTGCTGCACGCGAAAGGCGGCGTCCGCCTGCACTTCTCTTACCTGGCCCAGATCGCGCCTGAGATCGTGCTCGACATCCTCAAACGCACGGCCCTCAAGGCCGACGAGGACTAGACGAACACGACGACTGTTTTCGTCCAGCGCGCGCCGTTGAGCGCGGCGCCAACCGCCCGAGGCCGCCGGCGTCATTCGGTAAATCGACCGCATGCAGGTGGCGTTCGCCTGAGTGGAGAAAGAGTCGCAGGGCCCCTGCCCCTCCGCCCCTTCCGTTTCCGCGCAAAAAAGGGCTATTTCGTGCCCCCGTGCGAGTCGCGCGCGCGTGAATGTCCACGCGTGACGTGCTTGCGCTCAAGGGTAAGGATCTCGAACACATGAAACGCGTATTCGTTGCGGTCGCGACCGCGGCCGCTTGCGCCCTCTTTGTGACGGCGTGCGGCGACAGCAGCAAGACGAACGAGACGGCGCCTCCGGCGGAAGAGACGACGCCGGCGCCCGCGGAAGAACCCGCGCCGGCGCCTGACGCCGCGCCGACGGAAGAAGCGCCCGCGGCCCCGGCGGAAGAAACCGCTCCGGCGCCGGAAGGCGAGCAGCCGGCGGAAGAGACGCCGAACTAAGACGTTGGCAAACGACCGCCTCTCCCTCCGAACCGGAGGGAGAGGCGGAGAATGCCCCCACGCCGCGCCGATCGCGGCGAAGAGTGACGGTCGAGCTGCAGCCGACCGGCACCGTCCTCATGAGGGGACACAACCCGCACCCGTCTCCGATCGAACGGCGTACCGCACACGGTACGCGCGCTCTTCGCCCGTCGATGGAGGCGAACCTTTGATGTCGAGCAGCGACCCTCCGACACCGCGCATCCCCGCGGACGGACGCATTCTCTACTTCGCGCGCGACCGCGAAGCGTTCGGCTTTCTCTCGCACTTCCACCCGG
>QKCS01000303.1 GCA_003246795.1 Alphaproteobacteria bacterium | reverse complement strand
CATCGTGTGGTGCAATTGTGCTCGCCAGAAGAGGCCCGACCAGAACATCGGCCGCGTAAATTTCCTCGACGAACAAGAGCCCGCCAGGTTTAACGGCGCTAGCGAGCGTACGGGCGAGGCTTTCGGGCGTGCTGACGTGTTCAAACGCGCGAAACGCCACGAGACTGTCGAAGTGACCGGCTTCGAGGTTCGGATGCTCCGGGTCCCATGTATGGAAGACGAGCCGACCGCGGCCAATACGGTCCGAGCGATGGCGGTGTTTGATTATGCCGCGGTTGCACTCGAAGATTTCAATTGTCGATTCTCGTTCGGCTGCGATTTCTTCAAAGCCGCCAAGTATGCCACCAATCGCGCCTACGAGGTGTTGGCGCTTGATCGTGATGGCATTTGCAGCGCGGGCGACGGCGCTTGCCTGACCGACCGCGAAGCTTCCCGTTCCCCAAAGATCCTGTGCGACCGAGGCCCACGATTCGAATTGCGATTCGCCGACTGTTGGATCGCGCTGGGTACGCGGGTTGTCGATGTCGGGCGAAGGGGCGAACGGTTGTCGCGGTGCGGCTTTCGACATTTGCCAAGCGTGACAGGCGGGACTGAAGGAGGGCTTAATCACCGTTGGGTATCGCTTTTTTCCTCCAGGCGCCGTGTTAGCGTGTGGTTAATATTCCACTTTGTCGGACCAAGGAAATCGACAAGAAGATCGTGGCAACTTGTGCCGACGCTCGACCTCAGACAACGGGCGGCAGGAGCAGATTTCTGGTCCGCGCCAAGCCGAGCAAGTCGCCGGAGTTCGTCAATGCTAAAGCGGCGAGTCCCGCCGGGTGGCGGACTGCCCATTCGCGACGAGCAACCTCGAGAACGTGGCGTGCTATGACACACGCGTGTGACCGGTTGGTCCGATAGGGATGAGCAGGGTGACCAACCCAATGCATAAGGCTGGCGCACCCAGTACGATTCGAACGTACGACCTCTGCCTTCGGAGGGCAGCGCTCTATCCACTGAGCTATGGGTGCCTTGGTCGCAAGCCAGGGCGCGGAACCTAGCGAAAGTCGCTCTGGCGTGCAACGCGCGCTGCGGTCGGGCGTGGCGCGCGGGCACGAGTTGCGCTATGGGATCGGCGGAAAACTCACCCGATCCGAACGCACATGAACTCACCAGCTCCCGAAGTCATCGTCGTCGACAAACGCCGGCTCGCCTGTGACGGCGGCGGCGGCGCCTTGGGCCATCCTCGCGTCTATCTCGAAATGGGGCAGGGGACGGAAGTCGAGTGCCCCTATTGCGACCGCAAGTTCGTGCTTTCGCGCGAGGCGGCCGAGGCCGACGACCATTGAGCGCGAAGCCCAGCGCCGCCAAAGGGCGTCCGATCAAGCCGGGCGATCACCTCTATCTGATCGACGGATCGGGCTACATCTTTCGTGCGTTTCACGCACTGCCGCCGCTGACGCGTAAGAGCGACGGTCTGCCGACGGGCGCGGTCGCGGGTTTCTGCAACATGCTGTTCAAGCTGCTGCGCGAGTCGAAGGCGGGCGCCCGGCCGACGCACCTCGCCGTCATCTTCGACAGCTCGCGCAAGAATTTTCGCAACGAGATCTACCCCGAATACAAAACCCACCGTCCGCCGCCGCCCGAAGACCTGGTCCCCCAGTTTGGGCTCATCCGCGAGGCGACGCGGGCCTTCGGCGTTCCGGCGGTCGAGAAGGAAGGCTATGAGGCCGACGATCTGATCGCGGCCTATGCGGCTCAGGCGGCGAAGGCCGGGGCGCTCGTCACCATCGTTTCGTCCGACAAGGACCTCATGCAGCTCGTCGTCGACGGCAAGGTCGAGATGCTCGATCCCGTCAAAGCGAAACCGATCCGGTCGGCCGAGGTAATGGAGAAATTCGGCGTCGCGCCAAGCAAGGTGGTGGACGTCCAATCGCTTGCGGGCGATTCGACGGACAACGTGCCCGGCGTGCCCGGGATCGGCGTGAAGACGGCGGCCGAGTTGATCAACGCGTATGGCGATCTCGAGACGCTTCTCAAACGGGCGGGCGAGATCAAGCAGCCGAAGCGGCGCGAGACTTTGGTCGACAACGCCGAGAAAGCGCGCATGTCGAAGAAGCTCGTGTCGCTCGACAGCAAGGCGCCGGTGCCGGCGCCGCTCGGCGAGTTCGGCGTGGTCGAGGCGGATGCGCGCGAACTGTTCGGGTTCCTGAAGGCGATGGAATTCGCCGCGCTTATGAAGCGCGTCGCCAAGGAATGGGACTTGGGCGAGGTGGACGCGATTCCCGCCGCCGAGGTGGAGGTTGCCGGAGCGGCTGCGGCCAAACGCCAAGACAAGGCGGACGATGATGGCGCGGCGCCGGGCGCCGTCTTTGCACGCGACGGGTTGCTGAAGCCGTTCGATCGATCGGCCTATGAGACGGTCGGGACCGTCGAAGACCTGGAACGGTGGATCGCGCTGGCGCACGCGGAGGGCGTTCTTGCCGTGCGGGCGCTTGCCATCGGCGCGTCCGATGTGCAGTCCGAGCTCGTGGGATTGGCGCTCGCCGTCAGGCCCGGACAGGCGTGCTACGTGCCGCTTGCGCACGGCACCGGCGGCGGGCTGGACTTTGCGAGCGGCGGGCCGTCGCAGATTTCCCGCGACTTGGCGCTGCGCAAGCTCAAGCCGGTGCTGCGGGACGAGGCCGTGCTCAAAATCGGCCACGACGTGAAGCACGATGCGCACGTGTTTCTGCGCTACGGCATCCGGATCGCGCCGTTCGACGACGTGATGCTGCTTTCCTACGTGATCGAAGAGGGCGTGCGCGCACACAATCTCGCCGAACTTGCCGAGGATCATCTGAGCCACAAGCTGCAGGCGGATGCCGACGTGCTCGGCAAGGGCAAGGCGCAGCTGTCGTTCGACCGTCTTCCGATCGCCGACGCAACCGCCTATGCGGCAGAGCGCGCGGACGCGACCTTGCGCTTGCATTCCATGCTGAAGCCGCGCCTGGCGGCCGATGGGCTGACCGCCGTGTACGAGACGCTTGAGCGGCCGCTCGTGTCCGTGCTTGCCGACATGGAAGAAGAAGGAATCCTCGTCGACCGCGACGTTCTTGCGCGTCTGTCGCAGCGGTTCGCGCAGAAGATGGCTGAGCTGGAAGAGGGCATCTACAAGCTCGCAGGCGAGAAGTTCAATCTGGGTTCGCCGAAGCAACTCGGCGATATTCTGTTCGGCAAGTTCTCGATGCCCGGCGGACGCAAGACGAAAACAGGCGCGTGGTCGACGGACGCCGACGTGCTCGAGGAGTTGTCGGCGCAAGGGCACGATCTGCCCAAGCAGCTGCTTGAATGGCGCCAGCTCTCGAAGCTGAAGAGCACGTACACGGATCTGCTGCCCAATTTCATCGATCCGAACACCAAGCGCATCCACACGTCTTATGCATTAGCCTCGACGACGACGGGGCGGCTGTCGTCGAACGACCCGAATTTGCAGAATATTCCGATCCGCACCCAGGAAGGGCGCGAGATCCGCACCGCCTTCATCGCGCCGAAGGGCACCAAACTGATCAGTGCGGACTACAGCCAAATCGAGCTTCGCCTGCTTGCGCACATCGCCGACATCCCGGCGCTCAAGAAGGCGTTCGCCGAGGGGCTCGACATTCACGCGATGACGGCG
>QKCS01000043.1 GCA_003246795.1 Alphaproteobacteria bacterium | reverse complement strand
GCGCTGGGAACTGGCCGAACCTGGCATCCAGATTTTCACCGGTCTGGCCCAGATGGTCTATGGCGACTCCGCTGCCGCGGCGATCGATGGCGGCAAGCAGATGTACAACGTCTTCACCACCGCCCACGGCCTGATCATGATCTTCTTCATGGTCATGCCGGCCATGATCGGCGGCTTCGGCAACTGGTTCGTGCCGCTGATGATCGGGGCGCCCGACATGGCGTTCCCGCGCATGAACAACATCTCGTTCTGGCTGCTGCCGTTCTCGTTCACGCTCTTGGTCCTGTCGATGTTCGTGGAGGGCGATAGCGGCGGACACGGCGTCGGCGGCGGTTGGACGATATACGCGCCGTTATCGACGACGGGCTCGCCCGGCCCCGCGATGGACCTTGCGATCCTGTCGCTTCGTATCGCCGGCGCCTCGTCGATCTTGGGCGCGATCAACTTCATCACCACGATCTTCAACATGCGCGCGCCGGGCATGACCTTGCACCGCATGCCGCTCTTCGTGTGGTCGATCCTGGTGACGGTGTTCCTGCTGCTTCTGTCGCTTCCCGTTCTGGCGGGCGCGATCACGATGCTGCTCACCGACCGCAATTTCGGGACGACCTTCTTCGATCCCGCCGGCAACGGCGACCCGATCCTCTACCAGCATCTGTTCTGGTTCTTCGGGCACCCTGAGGTCTACATCCTCATCCTCCCAGGCTTCGGCATGATCAGCCACATCGTCTCGACGTTCTCGAAGAAGCCGGTGTTCGGCTATCTGGGAATGGCCTACGCGATGGTTGCGATCGGCGTGATCGGCTTCATCGTCTGGGCGCACCACATGTACACGGTGGGGATGAGCGTCAACACCGAGGCCTACTTCGTCGCCGCGACTATGGTCATCGCCGTGCCGACAGGCATCAAGATCTTCTCGTGGATCGCGACCATGTGGGGCGGTTCGATCGAATTCAAGACGCCGATGCTGTGGGCGATCGGCTTCATCTTCCTCTTCACGATCGGCGGCGTGACGGGCGTCGTGTTGGCGAACTCGGGCATCGACACGTCGCTGCACGACACCTACTACGTCGTCGCACACTTCCACTACGTGCTGTCGCTCGGCGCCGTCTTCGCCATCTTCGGCGGCTTCTACTACTGGTCCGGCAAGATGTGGGGCTACCAGTACAAGGAGTGGCTGGGCCAGCTGCACTTCTGGGTGACGTTCGTGGGCGTCAACCTCATCTTTTTCCCGCAGCACTTCTTGGGGCTTGCGGGTATGCCGCGGCGCTACATCGACTATCCGGACGCCTACGCCCATTGGAACTACATCTCCTCGATCGGGTCCTACATCTCCTTCGCTGGCATGCTGATCTTCCTCGTCATGCTGGCCGAGATGTTCATCGCGCGCCGCAAGGCCGCCGCCAATCCCTGGGGTGTCGGCGCGACGACGCTGGAATGGACGCTGCCCTCGCCGCCGCCGTTCCACCAGTTCAACGAACTGCCGAAGATCACGCCGCAGGGACACGGACATTGACGCAGGCCGCGGCAAGCATCGACACCGAAGGGGCCCGCGCATCGCTCGCGGGCCCTTCCGACTATGTGGCGCTCCTGAAGCCGCGCGTGATGTCGCTCGTCGTCTTCACGGCGCTCGCCGCGATGATCCTGGCGCCGGGCGCGCTGCACCCGATGCTGGCGGCGACCGCGCTCCTTTGCATCGCCGTCGGAGCGGGGGCCGCGGGCGCGCTCAATCAATGGTACGACGCCGACATCGACGCGATTATGACGCGCACCCGCACGCGCCCCGTGCCCTCGGGCAAGATCGGCGCGCAAGAAGCGCTCGAGTTCGGCGCCACGCTGGCGGCCTTCAGCGTCTTTGCGATGGCCTTCCTCGTCGGTTACGTGCCCGCCGCGCTGCTCGCCGCGACGATCGCCTTCTACGTCTTCGTTTACACGATGTGGCTGAAGCGGCTGACGGTGCAGAACATCGTCATCGGCGGTGCCGCGGGCGCGCTCCCACCCGTCATCGGCTGGGCTGCCGTCACGGGAGACGTGTCCGCGCCGTTGCCCTGGCTTCTCTTCCTGCTGATCTTCCTCTGGACGCCGCCGCACTTCTGGGCGCTGGCGTTGGCCGGGAGCGAGGACTACGCCCGCGCGAAGGTCCCGATGCTGCCCGTCGTCAAAGGCGCGCGCGCGACCCGTAACCAGATCGTCCTCTACACGATCCCGCTCGCCGCCGTGGCGGTGGCGCCCTACGCTTTGAACCTCGCCGGCGTCGTCTACGGCGCAACCGCCGCCGTAGGCAGCGCCGCGTTCGTCGCCCTCGCGGCGGTCCTCTGGTTCGCGCCGGCCGAACGCGAGCGGAAGGCGGCGCTTCGCGTGTTCGCCTACTCGATCTTTTACCTGTTCGCCCTCTTCACCGCGCTCGCGGCGGAGAGATTGATTGGTTTGGCCCCAGAGTACCCAGTCGCTGAGCAAGCTCCCAGCGCGATAGTCGCCACTGGAGAGTCCCGGTTCTGCGCCGGGGTGTGCTTCTGATGGAATTGCCCGTGGAGTTGACCCCGGAGGAAAAGCGCAAGCGCAGGCAGCGCAACGTCGCGCTCGCCCTGGCGCTCGCGGCGTTCGTGGCGCTGGTCTACGCCGTCACCGTCGTGAAACTCGGCGTCAACGTGATGAACAGGCCGCTGTGACCGGTTGACGATGCGCAAGGTGAACCGCAACGACAAAGTCCTGCTGATGTGCGTCGGCGTCCTCGTCGGCATGATCGGCCTGACTTACGCGTCGGTCCCGCTCTACCGCATCTTCTGCCAAGTCACCGGTTACGCCGGAACGCCGAAGACCTACGCCGAGGCGTCGCAGGTCGTCACCGACCAAGTGATGGAAGTGCGCTTCGACGCCAACACGGGGCAGGGGCTCGCCTGGGACTTCAAGCCGGAACAGGTTTCGATGAACGTGCGCTTGGGCGAGAACAACGTCGCTCAGTTTCGCGCGCACAACTGGAGCTCGCGTCCGATCGTCGGCACCGCGACCTTCAACATCACACCCGTCAAGGCCGCGCAGTATTTCAACAAGGTCCAGTGCTTCTGCTTCACGCGTCAGGAGTTGAAGCCCGGTGAATCCGCCGATCTCGGTGTGTCCTTCTTCGTCGATCCGGCGATCGCGACGGATCCTGAGACGAAGGACGTCACCGCGGTGACGTTGTCCTACACCTTCTTCCCGGCGAAGGAACAATCCCTCGCCACGAACACTCGCTAGAGCCCAGAGGTCGAACGCCATGGCATCGCAAGAAGTTCATCACGACTACCATCTCGTCGACCCGAGCCCTTGGCCGATCGTGGGTTCGCTGGGCGCGTTCGTAACCGCCGTCGGCGCCATCGCCTACTTCCAGACTTTGAAAGGCGCGCCGCCGCTCTTTGGGCTCTTCTCTGGACCTTGGATCCTGATCCTCGGTGCGCTCTTGCTGCTGTGGACGTTCGTCGGCTGGTGGCGCGATGTCATCAGGGAGTCGGTGGTAAAGGGCGATCACACGCCGGTGGTGAAACTCCACCTGCGCTACGGCATGATCCTCTTCATCGCCTCCGAGGTGATGTTCTTCGTCGCCTGGTTCTGGGCGTACTTCAACGCGGCACTGTTTCCGACCTATATCGGGCTTGCGGAATGGCCGCCGTCGAACATCGCGACCTTCGATCCCTGGGACATCCCGCTCTTGAACACGCTCGTGTTGCTCACGTCGGGCACGACCGTCACTTGGGCGCACCACGCGATCCAAACGGGCAACCAGCGCGCGGCGGTCAACGGGCTCGGCCTCACGATCCTGCTCGGCATGCTGTTCACGGCGCTTCAGGCCTACGAGTATTCGCACGCGGCGTTCTCGATCTCCGGCAACGTCTACGGATCCACGTTCTTCATGGCGACGGGCTTCCACGGCTTCCACGTGATCGTGGGAACCCTGTTCCTCATCGTCTGCTTCTTCCGCGCCCGCGCCGGTCACTTCACGCCGGAGCGTCATTTTGGCTTCGAAGCGGCGGCGTGGTATTGGCATTTCGTCGACGTCGTTTGGCTCTTCCTCTTCGCGTCGATTTATGTTTGGGGCGAGGGCGCTCACGCCGCCGTGCATTGAGGGCGGCGCAAGACGAAAGGTGAGGGATGGGACACGTGCGTGCAGCCCCGTTGTGGCGGTCGGGGTTGCTATGCCGTTGTCCGCGCTGCGGCACGGGTAAGCTCTTCTCGGCGTACCTGAAGTTCACCGACCGCTGTACGGTTTGCGATCTCGACTATCGCTTCGCCGACTCGGGCGACGGTCCGGCCGTCTTCGTGATCCTGATCGCGGGCGCCTTCATCGTCGGCATGGCGCTGGCGATCGAGGTCAATTTCAGTCCGCCGTATTGGGTGCACGCGATCCTGTGGCTTCCGCTGACGCTCGGCCTGTGTCTGGGGCTGTTACCCGTCTTCAAGGCGACGCTCTTCGCGCTCCAATACCGACACCAAGCCGGCGAAGGCCGGTTGCAATAACGCCGTGACGTTCCGGCCTCTCCCGATCTTGAGTGTGGCGACGCTACTCGCGCTGGCCGTTCTCATTGGGCTGGGCGTTTGGCAGTTGCAGCGCCGCGCCGAGAAACACGCACTCCTGGATCAGATCGCCGCGCGCACGGAGGCCGGCCCCGCGCCGATCGAAATCCTGCTCGCAACCGGCAGCTACGCTGCCTATCGCCCGGCGACGGCGCTCGGCACATTCGACTACGACAAGCAGGTCTACGTCTATGCGCCTCGCACGGGTGACGGACCGACCCGCCCAGGCAACAAGGTCGTGACGCCTTTCCGTCTGACGTCGGGCGGGACGATCCTGGTCGATCGTGGTTGGGCGCCTCCGGATTGGCCGGCCGTGCGCGACAAAAGCCGGCCAGACCCGGAAGGCGAGGTCGAGGTCGAAGGGATGCTGCGGCCGGCGGCGACGCCCGGGACGTTCACGCCCGCTCCCGACCTCGCGAAACGCGCCTTCTATGCGCGTGACAGCGCGGCGATCGCCGCGGCGCTCGGCCTCACGCTGAAAAGCCCGCTGATCCTCGAAGCGACCGCGCGTCTGGGCGACCCGGAGCCGCTGCCCGTCGAATTCAACATCCCCGACAACCACCTCAATTATGCATTGACGTGGTTTTCGCTCGCGGTCGTGCTTCTCGTCATATACTTGCGCTTTCACTACGTGCGCGGTCGCCTGAAGTTCGGTCGATGAAATACGTGAGCACACGCGGGAACGCACCCGCGGTTTCGTTCGAGGACGTGCTTCTGTCGGGCCCGGCGCCCGACGGCGGCCTCTACGTGCCCGACGCCTGGCCGAAGCTCGACCTCGCACAGATGCGCGGATTGGGCGAAGACTATGCGGGGCTCACCGCCGCCATCGTCTCGGCGTTCATCGAAGCGCCCGAATGGCGCGCCGCTGTCGAGCGGCATGCGCGCACGGCGTATGCGAAGTTCGACGACCCCAAAGTCGCGCCGCTTCGCGGGCTCGAACCGCATCGTTGGCTACTCGAGCTTTTTCACGGACCGACGCTCGCTTTCAAAGATTTCGCGCTGCAATTGCTTGCGCCCTTGATGAACGAGGCGCTGGAGCGCCGCAAGGCGCGGGCGCTCGTCGTCGCCGCGACGTCGGGCGACACGGGCGCCGCTGCCGTCGCCGCACTCGCGGGCCAGTCGCATGTCGATCTCGTCGTGTTGCATCCCAAGGGCCGCATCTCGGACGTGCAGCGCCGGCAAATGACGACGTCGAAAGCGCCGAACGTCCGCAACGTGGCGGTGGAGGGCACGTTTGACGACGCCCAATCGCTCGTGAAGCAACTCTTCGCCGATCATGCGTTCGCGCGCGCGCAAGGGCTTGCCGCGATCAATTCGATCAACTGGGTCCGCATCGCCGCACAGACGGCGTACTACGTCTCGGCCTGCTTCGCGCTCGGCCGCCCGGCCCTCACGTTCTCGGTCCCGACGGGTAATTTTGGCGACGTGTTCGCGGGCTATGTCGCCAAGAAGCTGGGCGCCCCCATCAAGAAGCTCATCGTCGCCACCAATGTAAACGACATTTTAGCCCGGGCGATTGCGACCGGCGTCTACACGCGCGGCACGGTCCACGCGACGATGTCGCCCGCGATGGACATCCAGGTCGCCAGCAATTTCGAACGTCTGCTCTACGAGAGCCACGGCCGGAACGCGGCGACCTTGCGCAAGCTGATGGAAGGCTTTGCCCAAAGCGGCTCGCTGACGATTGCGCCGGACGCGTTGAGGGCGATTCGCGCAACGTTTGACTCCGATCGCGTCGACGAGAGCGAGACGACCGCGACGATCAAGGCGCTCTACGAAAAGACGAAGGTGCTGATCGACCCGCACACGGCTGTCGGACTGGCGGCCGCGCGCAAGGCTGCGCCAGACGACGACGTGGTCGTTCTGGCGACGGCGCACTCCTCGAAATTCCCAGAGGCGGTCGAAAGAGCAGCCGGCGTCCGACCGGAACTGCCGGGGCGCATGCATTGGATCCTCGACGCGCCCGAACGTTGCGACACGCTGCCCAATGATCTTGCGGCGCTGAAGCATTACATCGCAGCCGGGCGCTAGGCGCGCGTTTGCAACCGGAGAACGCAATCGGGACGGAGGCGGACAGTGAATTGGCGCATTTCAGCCGATTTTCTATCGCCGCAATGTCCGTGAAAACCGTTGCCGACTCCCCTATGTAATGCCGGACAAAACCGAAGAAGGATCGGAATGCCCCCTCAAATCACCAAGCTCGCAAACGGCCTCACTGTCGTCACCGATCCGATGCCCCACTTGGAAACGGCGGCCGTCGGCGTCTGGGTCGATGCAGGCGCCCGTAACGAGACGAGCGCGACGAACGGCATCGCCCACATGCTCGAGCACATGGCGTTCAAGGGCACGCGCCGCCGGTCCGCCCGCGCGATCGCCGAAGAGATCGAGCGCGTTGGCGGGTTCATCAACGCCTACACCGCACGGGAGCAAACCGCTTACTACGCGCGTGTGCTCAAGGACGACGTATCGCTCGCCGTCGACATCCTTGCCGACATTCTTCAGGATTCGGTGTTCGACGACGACGAGCTCGCGCGCGAGAAGGGCGTCGTCATTCAAGAGATCGGCCAGGCCGAGGACACGCCGGATGACATCATTTTCGACCATTTGCAGGCGACGGCGTTTCCCGATCAATCGTTGGGCCGCCCTATCTTGGGCACGGAGCGGCACGTGCGCTCGTTCACGCGCCAGACCCTGTTCGAACAGGTCAAGGGACACTACACGGCGTCGAGCATGCTCGTGATTTCGGCCGGGGCGGTCACGCACGAACGCATGGTGGCGCTGGCGGAGCGTCACTTCGCCGACGTGCACACCGGGAAACCGCCGGCAACCGAAACGGCCCGCTACGCCGGCGGCGAGTTTCGCGATGATGACGACCTTGAGCAAGCGCACGTTGCGCTCGCCCTGCCGGGCTTCAAGGCGAACGACGACGACATCTTCGCCGTGCAGGTCTATTCGACCGTTCTGGGCGGCGGCATGTCCTCACGTCTGTTCCAAGAGGCGCGGGAGAAGCGCGGACTCTGCTATTCGATCCATACGTTCGGCTCCAGCTACCGCGAAACCGGCCTCATTGGCGTTTACGCCGGAACAAGCGCGGCCGACGCGCCTGAACTGATCAACGTGATCGCTGGCGAAATGAAGTCGCTTGCCGCCGAAGCAAGCGACGACGAAGTCGCCCGCGCCCGCGCCCAGATCAAATCGAGCCTTCTGATGGGCCTCGAGCAAGCGTCCGCGCGCTGCGAACAGATTGCGGCGCAGATGTTCACGTATGGGCGCCTGCTCGATACGCGCGAACTGATCGCAAAGATCGACGCCGTCGATGCGAACGCCGTCGGTCGTATCGCCAAGAAGGTCCTATCGAACGGACCGTTGACGTTCACCGCGTTGGGGCCGGTCGGCGCGCTCGGTTCCTACGATCGCGTGGCGCAGCGCTTCGCATAATGGCGCTTCGCTCGACGTTCCCGCGCACAAAGCCCGTGACGCACGTCGACGGCAAGCTCGTTCGCCTCCGTGCGCCGATCGCGGGCGACTATGCGGCATGGGCAAAGTTGCGCGGCGACAGCCGCGATTTTCTCACGCCGTGGGAGCCGACGTGGTCGCCCGACGAGTTGTCGCGCGCGGGCTATCGCCGGCGACTGCGCCGGTACGCACAGGCGCTGCGCGACGGCACCGGGCACATGTTCTTCATCTTCGAGCGCAAGTCGGACGAACTGATCGGCGGTTGCCAGCTTTCGAACATTCGTCAAGGCGTCGCCCAGTCCGCCGCCTCGCTCGGCTATTGGACGGGACAGAGATTTGCGGGCAAGGGGCTCATGACCGACGCGGTCGTGGCCGTCGTGCGCCATGCCTTTGACCGGATGGGTCTCCATCGCATCGAAGCGGCGTGTCTGCCCACGAACGACGCCTCGCGCCGCGTCTTGACGAAGGCGGGTTTCACCGCCGAAGGAACTGCGCGAAAATACCTGAAGATCAATGGCGAATGGCGGGATCATCTGCTATTCGCGGTTATCGCGGGCGATCCTGTCCCCGCGCCGAAAAGCTAACCCATCCAGAGCCACGCCATGACGAAAACGCCCAAACCGCAGGGCCGACTAAAATGGCCGTCGCCGCCCACACTCGCGGCAATGATCGGCGGCGGACTGGGCCTTGTGCTCACCGTGTGGATTTTCGCGCCTGGTGGCCTCTTGTCGTCGCTGATCGCGCCGCAGGAGACCACGGAAACACCCGACTTGTTGATCAACGAACAGGAGGCCGAAGTGCCAGCAGATCTGAGCCCCGAAAAGAACGCCGAATTCTTGGCGGAGAACGCAAAGAAGCCGGACGTCGAAGTGACGGACAGCGGCCTGCAATATCGCCAAATTTCTGCGGGTGACGGAGCGCGCCCGGAAAAGAACAGCGTCGTGACGGTTCACTACACAGGCGCGCTCATCAACGGCAAGGTGTTCGACTCGTCGCTGAAGCGCGGCCAGCCGATCAGCTTCGGGCTCGATCAAGTGATCCCGGGCTGGACCGAGGGCGTTCAGAAGATGCGCGTGGGCGAAAAGGCCGAACTCGTGATTCCGCAAGATCTGGGCTATGGCGCGCGCGGTGCGCCGGGCGCGATCCCGCCGTATCAGACGCTCGTGTTCGAGGTCGAACTGCTGGCGGTTCAGTAGCGCCTCAGGGCTTCGGCGGCGGCACCGCGATCAGCTCGTCGAACACGATCTTCCAATCTTCGCCGCGGCGCTGCCAAATGCGAACGTAGTGGCCGCGGCGTTGATCGCCTTCCTGCCGCCACGTCGCCTCGCCGTAGGTGAAAACCATGTCGCCTGCGCGCGACGCGCGGCCGCCCAGCTGCTTGAAGGCGATCGACGGCGCGCGACGCGCAAGCTCGTCGGGATGCTTGGCGGCGCCGACGGCCGGTTGGGCGGGCGAGCCCATGACGCGGGCGTCCGGCGAAAGAGCGTCGACATAGGCCTGACGTGAATCCTTCTCGGCCGATGCCGCCAGCGACGCCTCCGCCTTCTCGACGTCGGCCCAAGCCTTGTCTGCCGAGCCGGCCGCGCTCGTGGCGACGGGCAGGTGCAATGGCGTGGTCTCCGGCCCGAACGGCGACGCCGCGTCGTTCCGCGGTCCGCCGTCGAAGATCCAGCGCCAGGACCCGTCCGTCTGCTTCGCCCACACCGTGAAGTAATGGCCGTACCGATTGCCGCCGACTGTATAAGGGCCGCTCGTGAATCCGATATCGCCCGATGCGGCGACGCCGGCCCAGATCGGCCACCACTTCAGGGAGCGATTGGCGGGCTCGTCCGGCTCCTTCGCCAACGCCGCTTGAGCGTTGCCCGGGTCGGGCTGAAGCCAGATGCCCTCGGGCGCAGCGTATTTCTTGAAGGCGGCAATCCAACCGCGAGCCTGCGCGTCGGCGGCGAATTCGCGTTCGACGGCGACAACCTCGTCCGCCGACGGTGCGTCGGCCGCAACCGGGTTCACCAAAGCGGTGACGGCAATCGCGACAACAGCAAGTCCGCGCATGAGGCCCCCATTTGTTGCTCCGCCGAACGATACCAGCCGGCGACCGACGTGACGCCCCCAAATGGAACAAGCCGGCATCAAACGTTCGTGCGGGTCGCACGCGCCCGCATGGGGCGAGCGGGACCCGTTTCGTTCAATGATTAACGGGTTTGGCGGTTGCGGCACGCCCCATGGATAACCGATAGTCTGCTCCCCAAGTGACCCCCTTGTCGTGATGCGTCTCGCGTTTGATCTCATCGTCGGCCGGGCGCCCTGGCTCGAAGCCAGTGTGACGCGCATGCTGACGCGCGCGTGGCGTGGGGTTCTGGGCGCTCTTGTGTTGGCTTTCGTGGCGCTGCCCGGCCACGCGGCGGCGCCGCTGTCGCTCGACCGCGATGTCATGGACATGACGCCGTGGCTTCATCCGCTGAACGATGCGACGGCCGCTGACGGGGATGTCACGACCGAACCGGACGCCGGCAAGCGCTGGCTCGCACTCGATCTCGTCAATCCGACGAACGACGATCTCCACCGCATTGTCACCCTTGAGATACCGTCGGGCGGCATCAGGCGCTTTCTTGCCGGCGCCGACCGCAACGGCCTGTTCGAGGTCTTGGCAAGCGAAGAGGATGAGGGCGAGAAGCCCGGCGCCCGCGCTCAGATCATCGACGTCGGCGGCGCCAAGGCGGCCGACCTCTATCTCGATCCGCTCGCGAAGGCGACGTTCGCGCTTTACTCCGAAGGTCCGCTCGACGGCGCGACGTGGCGTCTGTGGAAGCCGGAAGCGCTCGCCGCGTCGAAGCAGTCCGAAACGCTCTTTATGGGATTGATGGCGGGTGCCGCGCTCGCCATGTCGGCGTGGCTGTTCGGATTGAGCGTGTTCCGCCGCGCGCAGGAACCGGCGTGGGCCGCGCTCGCGCTCGGCGCACTCGTGGTGCTCATCCTCGGCGGTTCGATCTACGCGATCCGCGTCGAAGCTCTTCAAGTGACGGGCGCCATCTTGATAGCCGCCGCGTTGCGCTTCGCCGTCTCGCACCTTGCCTGGAACTACGACCGTCCGCGCGTCGCGTTGATGCTGGACGGGTTCGCGTTCGCGATCGTCGGCTTCGCGATCGCGCTCGCCGCCGGGGTGACTTATGCGCGCCCATTGGTTCAGCTCCTTGCGGCGGCCGGTCCCGCTCTGGCCGCGATCGTGGCGCTCGCCGAGTCGCCGCGTGGCGCGCGCGCCAAAGCACTTATCCCCGGCATCGCGCTGATGTTGATCGCGCTCGTCGCCCCTGCCTTCGTGCCTGTCGGTTGGGTGGCGCAAGTCGCGAACGTGTCCGTCTTGGCCGACGCGCTCTTCACGGCGGGCGCCCTGGCGCTCGCGTTCGCTGCGGCCGTCCCCGCCGAACCCGAACTCGACGAGAAGGCCGTTGAGGAACTTTCCGCTGACGGGCGCAAAGCCCGCGAGGCGGAGTACCGCTACGCTTTGGGCCTCGCTGCCGCCCACCAAGGCCTTTGGGACTGGAATTTCGAGACCGACGAACTCTTCGTTTCGCCGTCGGTCGAAGCGCTCCTGGGCCTCGAAAGCGGCGCGTTTGCCGCGTCCGAACGCAAATGGGCCGAACTCATCGCGTCGGAGGACGTGCAGCTCTATGCCGATTCCATGAACGCGCACCGCCGTCAGGGCAATTCCTCCTTTACGCTTGAAATGCGCATGCGCCACGCGAAGGGCGGTCAGCGCTGGATCCAGCTGCGCGCGAGCTGCATCGCCAACGCCAAGGGCAAAGCGATCCGCTGCATCGGCGTCGTCAGCGACATCACCGGCCGCAAGGCGCAGGAGTCCCAGCGCCAGACCGACGAGACGGCCGATCACGTCACCGGCCTGATGTTGCGCAACACGTTCCTCTCGCGCGTCGACGGCATCGTCGCCTCGATGCAGTCGGCGCATGGCCGCCGCCACGGCGCGGTGCTCGCCATCGACGTCGACCGCGTGCGCGTCGTCACCGACAGCATGGGCCTCGCGGCCGGCGACCGCTTTCTCGCCCAGATCGCCCGCCGCCTCGACCACGCGGCGGGGTCGGAGGACGCCGTCGCCCGTCTCGGCACCGACGAGTTCGCGGTGCTCGTCCTGGGCTCGCGCGGCGACGAAGACGGCGCGCAAGTCGCTCAACGCATCCGCGACGCGCTTTCCCAGCCCGTCGCGATCGGCGACAAGGAGATTTACCCCGCCGCCTCCATCGGCCTCGCGCTCATCGAGCCCGGCCACCGCTTTGGCGGCGACGTCCTGCGCGAGGCGGAAGTCGCCATGTATCACGCCAAACGTACGGGCCGCGGCGGCTTCGAAATCTACCAACCCGAGATGAAGCCGCGTTCGGCCGAGCGGCTTATCATGGACACGGACCTGCGCACCGCCTTGGAACGCGGTCAAATCGAGCTGCACTACCAGCCGATCGTACGCCTCGCCGACGGTTCGATCGCAGGCTTCGAAGCGCTCATGCGCTGGCGCCACCCGCAACGCGGCCTCCTCGGGCCCGGCGAATTCATCGCCCTGGCCGAGGAGACGGGCCTCATCGTCCCCTTGGGCCGCCATGCGATCGAAAAGGCCGCAAGCGAGCTCAAGCGCTGGCAGACGTACTTCCCGCTGCAGGACCCGCTCTTTTGCAGCGTCAACGTCTCCGCGCGCCAGCTCTTCCGCCACGAATTCTTCGAGGACGTCATCCAGATCCTGCGCGACCAGAAACCCGCGCGCCTGTCGCTCAAACTCGAACTCACCGAAAGCGTCATCATGCAGAACCCGGAATCCGCCGCCCGCGCGCTCGGCCGCGTGAAGGAGGCGGGAGCGGGCCTGGCGCTCGACGATTTCGGCACGGGCTTCTCATCGCTCGCCTATCTTCAGCGCTTCCCCTTCGACACCGTGAAGATCGACCGTTCCTTCGTCGCCGACATGGCGCGTAACGAAGAGACGCCGGTCGTGCTGCGTTCGATCATCCGTCTGGCCCACGACCTCGACATGTCGGTGGTCGCGGAAGGCGTGGAAACCAACGGCGAGTCGTCGCGCCTGCAGCAGCTGCGCTGCGAATTCGCGCAAGGGTTTCTGTTCGGTCAGCCGATGGATGCGACCTCGGCCTACAATTTCATCGCCTTGAAGGGCCGTGGCGGGTCGCCCTCAGCGCCACGGGAATTGCCGCGTCACTCAGGCCCGGCCCGCATCCCGCGACAGCTGTGACGGATTGAAGCCGAGCTTGCGGATCGCGTACTCCCACTTGCCCTGCAGCTGCTGACCGAAGAGCAGATAATCGTCGGCGGGGCAGGTGATCCATCCGTTCTGCTGGAACTCGCGCTCGAGCTGGCCCGCGCCCCATCCGGCGTAGCCGAGCGCCAGCATCGACTCGCGCGGTCCCGCGCCGTCCGCGATCGCCTTCAGCACGTCGACCGACGTCGTCAGCCCGACGTTTGGCCCGACCTTCACGGTCGCATCGCCCGCCGAATATTCCGGCGAATGAAGAACGAAGCCGCGCTCCGTTTCGACCGGCCCG
>QKCS01000191.1 GCA_003246795.1 Alphaproteobacteria bacterium | reverse complement strand
GAAATCGCCAAAACCGCACCGCGATGAGCGTTGTTGCCGCCCGCGGGCGGATATTTCCACGACTCACACGAAAAAGGCGCACCGGTCAGGCGCGCCTCCATTTCGTTGCGACCGCTCCGATCAGTCCAGCTACCGCTGGATTCCATTGAGATGTTGACCGGTCGAGGGTTCGTGAGCGGCGTCGGGCGTGGCCGGTTTGTAGCTCACCTCGCTGGTTGGCGATGCCCGGCTCGCGATGATCGACGAATTGCTCAAGGCCCTCTGAAGTTCCTTGGACAGCGCATGGAAATTCTTGACCTCCCACACAAAGTTGGCGCGCGTGATGCCGCCGACAGCGGTCAGAAATCGCGCCGAGTCCACCGACGGGTTGCTTGCCACGTAGATTGCTTTGCCGCTCGCGTGACGGAAATTGTAGTTGTTCACGGTTTCCAATGAGACGACCATTTCCTTGGTGCCGAATGCGGCGACCAACTCGACGCCCAGACAGGCGCCGTTGCGGCACGCAATTGAGGCGCAGTAGCCGAGATCGTCGTACCTGTAGCAGACGAGTTCGTTCCCGGTAGCTTTCGACGTAAAGGTCTCTTTGAACTCGCCGCCTGCCTCGGCAATGACGCTCTTCACGTTATCGACGGTGAACTGTGTGATCAAAGAATCATCCGAAGCGGCATCGCTGCGAGGCGTGACGAGAAAGAGTCCGATTATCGCCAACCCAACAACAAGCGATACGGCAGCCGTAATACTACGCATGCCTGGTTCCCCTTTGTGATCGAGACGATGACGCTACAATTGCTATCGGCGCGAGACCAGCTGCTTGCCCCAACTGTTTTGCGTCTTGGGAAGGAGGGAGTGGCTCGGCGACAACAAGGGACGGTTCGCGCCAGATTGCCTTTTTCGCCTGGTGCGCGATGATATCTCAGCGCATTTGCTGCGGTGCCGCGTCCTGGTTGCGAAGGGCCACGACCTCGACAACCGCGCGGGTCAGCGCTTCGGCCATCACACGGCAGGTTTCGCGTCCTTCCGTGGCGCTCGCCCGCCGCGGAAACCCGAAATAGGCTTCGGGCCCGCCCGCCTCTTCGAAGGTCCTGGCGCCCTTGGAAAACGCCTCCGTCAAGCTCGACGGGTTATCGGCGAGCTTGGCACGCGCCGCGTCGTCCACCAGGTCGGCGCGCGCTGCCAGAACAAGGCTCGTCTCGAACTGTCCCGCGTGACAGGCGCCCGACTGGAACTCTTCTGTCAACGTCTGCGCGAGCTTTCGCCGCGTGAAGTCGGGGAACGCAACCGGCAAGCCCAAGCCACGAATGGTTTCAGCCGCCTCGCGCAGCATCGCAACGTTTGCGGGATCGAAGTGGCTGTTCGCAACGGCGAGACACGCAAACCCCTGCGCCCTCAAGCTGCGCGCGATGTCGAGAAGCAACGCCGTCGCAGCAGCCGCACTCACTGTGATCGTGCCGGCGAACGCCTCGGCATATTCGGCCGGCGCATAGGCAAGAGGTGGAAGGACGACTGCGGTAATCCCGTGCTGCGCAAGCCCCGCCAGCGCTTCGTGGGCCATGCTCTCGCTGATGATGACGTCCGTCGACAGTGGCAGATGCGGCCCATGCGCCTCCGTCGCGCCACAAGGCAGGATCGCGACAACCGGCTTCTCGCCAGCGAGCGCCGCACGCACCGTCGGCCAGGTATTGTCTGCGAAGACGTTCTTCATCCGTGCTCGGCCTTCAGTTTCTTGCGGTCGATCTTGTCGCGATCGTTGCGGGGCAGGGGCGTGTCGACAAACGTCACCCAATGCGGCGCCTTGTATCGCGCAAGCCGCTCCTTGGCGAAGGCGATCAGCTCGGCCTCGAAGGTCGCCGCGCGCCGCGCCTCCTCCTTCAACACCACGATCGCAAGCGGTTTTTCGAGCCCCGCGCCGTCGCGCTTGCCGACCACGCAGCATTCGCGCACGGCAGCGTGCTGCATCAAGCAATTCTCGACCTCGAGCGGGCTGACATAGATGCCGCTGCTCTTGATCAGGTCGTCGCCGCGCCCTTCGTAGTACCAATAGCCGTCGGCATCCTGGCGGAACTTGTCGCCCGACACGATCCACCCGCCGCGCAGGTGCTGCTTCGATTTCTCGTAGGCCGATTGATAGGTGAGCGCCGCGCTGTCGCCCTTCAGCCAAAGCGTGCCGACGTCGCCTTGCGCGACCGCGTTGCCCTCGTCGTCGAGGAGTTTCGCCTCGTAGCCCGGCACGAGCTTTCCCAAGCTGCCCGGCCGCACGTCGCCGGGCCGGTTGCTGATATAGATGTGAAAGCTCTCGGCGCTGCCGATGCCGTCGATAATCGGCACGCCGAACGCCGCATCCCAGCGTTCGTGCAACTCGCGCGGCAACGCCTCGCCGGCGCTCCACATGAAGCGCACGCTGCCCATGTCGCGTCGCGCTCCGGCGTCCGCTTGCAGCATCTTGTTGATCAGCGTCGGCACGCTCGTGAACACCGTCGCCTTATGTTTCCCGATCAATTCGAACAGCAGTTCGGGCGTCGGCTGTTCGCGGAACAGAACCGTGGTCGCGCCGACGGCGAACGGAAACATCAGGTTCGTCCCCGTCGCATAGCCGAAAAAGAGCCTGGGCCCCGACACGGTGACGTCGCTCTCGCGCACGCCGATGAAGCGCTTCGCATAGACTTCCGTGTTGAACGGAAAGTGGAAGTGGCAATGCACGGCGCCCTTGCTCTGGCCCGTCGTGCCGCTCGTGAACAGCCAAACGGCGGGATCGTCCTTGCGCGTCGGCCACGGCGCCGCATCGCCGGCATCGCGATTCTTCCACGCCTCGAAGTCGGCGGAGCCCTTCCCACCGCCAACGACCATCACGTTCCGGCCGCCCGCGCAGTACCGCGTATGCGTCGCCGCCTTCGCGAAGTTGGGCAGGCTCAACTCGTCGACGAACGCGAACTGCGGCTTCACGTAATCGAGGTAGTAGACGTAATCGTCCGCGGGCAGCATCGGGTTGATCTGCGTGACGACCGCGCCCGCCTTGATCGCGCCGAACCACGCATAGGCGAACTCCGGCCGGTCCTGCATGCAAACGAGCACGCGCTGTTCTGGCAGAAGGCCGTCGGCGATCAGATTGCGCGCCACGCGCATCACGTTCTCGGCAACCTCGGCATAGGTGATCGCGCCCCCCTCGAACAGGATCGCGGCTTTGTCGCCGCGTCCCGCTTCGATGTTCGAAAAGACGAAGTAGTCCGCCATGTTGAACGCGTCCGGAAAGGTCGGCGGTCCAGCGGTCATGTGATCTCCTTCAGGCAACTTCGCCGCCCGCAATTGGCAGCGCGATCCCATTGACCGCGGCCGCCTCGTCCGACGCCAGCCACAGGACGGCCGCCGCCACCTCCGCGGGTCGCACGAGCCGGCCTTGCGGATTGGCCGATGTGAACGTCCCCCGCGCCTCGTCCGCCGAACGCTTCGTCGTTTTCGCGATCGTTTCGACGGCGTCGGCGACGACGGCCGTGTCCGTGTAGCCCGGACAAACCGCATTCACCGTGACGCCACTCTTCGCCAGCTCCAGCGCCAGGGCCTTCGTCAACCCGACCACGGCATGCTTCGCGGCGACATAGGCGCTGACATAGCGATATCCGACGAGCCCCGCCGTGCTCGCGATGTTGACGATCCGTCCC
>QKCS01000097.1 GCA_003246795.1 Alphaproteobacteria bacterium | reverse complement strand
AGCGACACGAGCCCCTTCCAAGGCGCGACCGCGCCCGCGAAGACGTCGGAGATCCGTTGGGCCCGTCCCGCGCTCGTCGCCGAAATCGAGTTCGCGGGCTGGACGGCCGACGGCCTCGTGCGCCAAGCGGCCTACAAAGCGCTGCGCGAGGACAAGCCGCCGTCCGAGGTCGTCGTCGAAAGCGTGCGCCCGACGGCGGCGGAACCGCGTAAACTGCCGAACGTGATCGTCTCGCCCCAGGCGTCGAAGGACCCGCGCGTGCTGAACGTCGCGATCAGCCATCCGGAAAAAGAACTCTGGCCCGCCGCCGGCGACGACAAGGCGGTGACGAAACTCGACCTCGCCAAGTATTACGAAACGGTGGGCCGCGATCTGCTCGCCTACATCAAGGGCCGCCCCTGCTCGATCATCCGCGCACCCGACGGCATCACCGGCCAGCAATTCTTCCAGCGCCACGAAATGGCGGGCATGGCGAAGGCGATCACGCTGGTCAAAGTGCGCGGCGACAAACGCCCCTACATGCAGTTCGACAGCGTCGAGGCGATCATCGCCGCCGCCCAGATCGCCGCCGTCGAATTCCACCCGACGAACTGCGAGCCGGACGACCCAGAAACGCCGGGCCGCCTCGTCTTCGATCTCGATCCCGCCCCCGACGTCCCCTTCGACGACGTGATCGACGCCGCGCGCAAATTGAAAGAACGGTTGGAGGGCATCGGCCTTGCCGCCTTCTGCAAAACGACCGGCGGCAAGGGCCTGCACGTCGTGACGCCGTTCGCGAAAGCGAAGGCGAAACTCGAATGGCCGGAAGCGAAAGAATTCGCGCACGAAATCTGCAAGCGCATGGCCGCCGACAGTCCCACGAAGTATCTCACGACGATGGCGAAGAAGGACCGCAAGGGCCGCATCTTCCTCGACTACCTGCGCAACGACCGCCTCTCGACGGCCGTCGCCGTGCTCTCGCCCCGCGCGCGCCTCGGCGCACCGGTGTCGATGCCGCTGACGTGGGCCCAAGTGAAAGCCGGCCTCGACCCCGCGCGCTTCACCGTCGCGACCGCGCCGGCGCTTCTCAAGAAATCGAAACCGTGGTCCGACTATGCGCGCGCCGCCAAACCGTTCGCCGCGGCCGCGAAGCGCCTCGGCTGACGATCGCGCACGCTCAGCGTCGACCGGACCTCAACCGCCGGGCCGCCTGTGATGAGGCGGATGTTTCGCCGGCGGCGGATGCCCGTCCGGCTGACTGCGGCCCGGCGGCGGACGGCGGCTCGGCCCGTCGCGATCGCCGCGGAAGTGCTCGCCACCCTTGAAACGATCGCGGCGATAGTGCCGGTCCCGGTCACGGTGATAGCCACCGTCGCTCCAATACCAAAAGTACCCGTCCGTGGCCCAATATCCGCCGCCATACGGCCCGTAATAGCCGTCGTAGTAGCCGTCGTAATAGTAATCGTCGTCATAGGCCTGATACGCGCAACCGCCGACCACCAGAAGCAATGCCGTGGCGGCCGCAAGCAGCAGTGGCCGTCTCCCGACTATCGTGCGCATGAGATCGTCCTTTCGCTCTCAAGACGCCTTGCACACTAGGCCGCCGGCATAGCCGGACTTTGCGTCACATCAATCCACAGAGATTCTTCGCGCCCTACGTGCGCATCGGCGGCGCGCGGTTCCGCGCGCGTGACCCGCTGCGCCGTACGCCGCAGACTCGCGCATGCAGCGACTGATTCCCCGCAGTAGATGCCGGGTGAAGGACGGATCACCGCGATGATGCGAAATGCAGGCGTCACCGCCTTCGACTTCTTCGGCCTTCTTCTGCCGGGCACGCTTCTGGTCGTGGCGGCGCTCGTGTTTCTTGCGCCGCTGATCGGCCCCCTGCCCGCGACGCTTCCGGCCTTCGACTACGCGGATTGGATCGCCATCGCGCTGATCTGCTACGTCGCGGGACACTTGGCGCAGTTGTTCGCGCGCCTCGCCGAACGCCTGACGGCCCTGATGTTTCCCTGGGGCGAGGTGTTTCGGCTCTCCGTCGACAAGCCCGGGGACCCGCGCACGGCAAGCGCGCTCCACGTCATCCGCGACCGGCTGCAAGCGCGGAGCGGTTTGGACTTGGCGCAGTTGCCCGACGTGGTTCTTTCGAATCTGACCGACGAGTTCCTCGAGCAGTACGGCAACGCGTCGACGTTAGCGAGCTACCGATCCCGCGAGGTCTACTATCGCGGCGTATCGGCGGCCACGGTGCTGCTCGCGGCCGCGTTGATCGAATGCGCGGCGCTTGGCGCGCCGATCGTCGCCGGAAGCGAACTCTATCCGATGAGCCTTGCCTATGTCGGCTTCGCGCTGGTCAGCCTATTCGTCGCCTACGCTACCGGCGACGCCTTTCGGCGCCAACGCCGCCGCCGCATGCGCCACTCGTTGCTGGGCTATCTCGTGCTGGAAAGCGGCGGGCGGTTGGGTGCCCTTCCGGACGGTTCGCGCGCCGCCGTCTCCGGCGATTGACGACTCATGTCGGCGCCGCGCGCAAGTGAGCGTCGTCAAACGTACGGCATCGCGACGACATAGGCGACGTAGAGGAACACCAGCAATCCGCCCGCCTTCGGCGACAGGCCGCGGCGCGAACGCGCTCCCACGATCGCCGCGGCGCTCATGCCCAAGAGCCAGATCACGCTGAACATGTCGCGGGGCGAACGTTCGACATGGCCGAACACGAGCGCCGCCACGCAGATCCCGCCGATGACGTTGAACGTGTTGCTGTTCAAGGTCTCGCTGACGACCGCCACGCCGCGCCCGTCGAGCGCAAGCCGGACGGCGACGATGACGTTGGGGATCGAGGTGACGATCGCCAGCACGAAATAGCCGACCACCATATGAGAAAGCCCCCAGCGCGCCGCAAGCGCGACGGCACTGTCCACGATGATCGTGCACGTCGCGACGATCGCCGCGAGACAGGCGATCACGATCGCCGCGTCCTTCCAGGGCACGTACGGCGGGTGCTTTCGCTTGTGCGTGTCGCGGTGGGCTTGTTCGACGGCCGAACGCATGAACGAACGCACCCGCCGGGGAAACGGCAGACGGGCGATCTCCCCCGCTTGCAGCGACGACAGCGCGACATAAGGAAAGAACGCCGCCGCGATGATCGCCGAAGCGGCCCACGGCGGGATCCATCCGGCGACGAGCGCCGCGGCCGCAACCGTCACCACCGCGCCGACCCCGCCGTTCAGCAACAGCCCGTCGCGCCCGATCTCGATCCGCCCGGCGATGATCGCGTTGAAGCCCAGCAAGGCTGCGAGATTGAAGATGTTCGAGCCCAGCACGACGCCGATCGAAACGTCGTTATGCCCGAGCACAAGCGAGGCCCCGGCCGACGAGAGTTCCGGCGCGTCCGCGCCCAGCGCCGCCGTCAGCCCGAGCAGCGCCCCGGAGAAGCGAAACCGCGCGCCGATCCGCTCCAAGCTGGCCGTGAACGCCGCGCTGGCCCCCGCCATGACCGTGAACGCGGCAAGAAACGCGAACAGTTCAAGGATCATGGCGCGCCCGTCCGTCGAACGCGGACTCGTGCAGCCCCGCGCACCGCAACGCTAGGGCCCGCCCGCAGCGCCGGGAAGCAAGAAGATGCGCTCCTCCCCAAAACCGCGCGACGGATCAATCCTTGTCGCGTTTCTCCGCA
>QKCS01000089.1 GCA_003246795.1 Alphaproteobacteria bacterium | reverse complement strand
GAATTTCCATGGGAGACAGCGATGACGAACGCACACACGTTTTCTTTTACGTCGATCGACGGGACGCCCCTGCCGCTTTCGCAGTTCAAGGGCAAGGCGGTCTTGGTCGTGAACACGGCGAGCGCCTGCGGGCTGACCCCGCAGTACAAGGGGCTCGAGGACCTATGGCGCGCCTATAAGGACAAAGGACTCGTGGTGCTGGGGGTGCCGTCGAACGATTTCGGCGCACAAGAACCGGGCAGCGAGGCCGAGATCAAGACGTTTTGCGAGACGCGCTTCGGCGTCGACTTCCCGATGACGGCCAAGGCCAAGGTCATCGGCGGCGAGGCGCATCCGTTCTATCAATGGGCGGCGAAGGAACTCGGTGAGGCCGGCACGCCGAAGTGGAACTTCCACAAGTACCTTGTCGACGGCAAAGGCCAACTGGCGGCGACCTTCGGCTCGCGAACGGAGCCGCAGGCGGCCGAGGTGAAGAAGGCGGTCGAAGAAGCGCTGGCCTCGTAATGCAAAACGCCGCCGGGGTGCCGGCGGCGTTTCACCAAAGTCCGTATCCCGCGCGGCTACGACGTCAGCGGGATGATTTGGATCTCGACGCGGCGGTTGCGCGCGCGGCCGCCCGGGTTTGCGTTCGAGGCGACCGGACGGGTTTCGCCCAAGCCGATCACGTACATGCGCCCAGGCATAACGCCGTTCTGCGCCAGGACATAGGCGACAGAATTCGCGCGACGATAGGAGAGGTCCTGATTGTACTGCGCGGAGCCGGTCGAGTCCGTATGGCCGGACACTTCGATCGTCGTCTTGTTGAACTCGTTCAGCACTTCACCGACGGCCGCGAGCGTGCGGTAGAATTGCGGGTTCACCTGGTCGCTGTCGACGTCGAAGGTGACGTCACTCGCCATCACGAGAATGATGTTGTCGCCTTGGCGGCGAACGCTGACGCCTGCGGCGCGCAGACGCTGGCGCAGCTCGGCTTCCTGATTGTCCATGTAACCGCCAATCGCGCCGCCGGCGAGCGCGCCGATGCCCGCGCCGATAAGCGCGTTGCGCGCAGCCTGCTTGCCGCTTGACGTGTTGGTCAGCGCGCCGACGCCGGCGCCGAGGAGGCCGCCGATGATCGCGCCGCGCGTCGCGTGGCTCGTCTTCTCTTCGCCGGTATACGGGTCCCGCGTCTGGCACGCGCCCAACATCAGCGCGGCACAGGTGACGAGAGCTATCGCTTTACGCATGAAATCTTCCTTTCTTGAAGGCCCCACTGGGAGTTCGCATCGCGTTGGGATGGCGGCGTGATAAGCCCGAACGCGGGTTTGAGGCAAGTCGCGGGCGCCTCCTAGACCATTTTCGCCCTGGGGACAGCGGAAAAGTGCATTTTGCTTGACGGCCGTCGCACCGCGCCCTCATTTCGCGAATTTGAGAGACATTGTTCAATCTGTCCTTGTGGGAGGAACTTCATGGAACTCTTCGATCTCAGGGGGAAGGTCGCTGTCGTCACCGGATCGACGAAGGGGATCGGCGAGGCGATCGCGCACCGTCTGGCCGAACACGGCGCCAAGGTCGTCGTCTCCAGCCGCAAGGCGGAGGCATGCGACAAAGTCGCCGCCGAGATCAATCAGAAGTGGGGCAACGGCAAAGAAGTCGCCTATGCGGTACCCTGCAACATCAACTATCGCGAACAGCTCGAACAGCTTGTGGCCAAAACACGGGCGAAGTGGAACCGCATCGACGTCCTCGTGTGCAACGCGGCGATCAACCCGGTTTTCGGATCGATGTCGCAGATCTCCGACGAAGCGTTCGACAAGATCATGGGTGCGAACGTTCGCTCCAACCATCAGTTGTGCAATCTCGTGATACCCGAAATGGTTGAGAGAAAGGACGGGTCGATCATCATCGTGTCGTCGATCGGAGGTTTGCGTGGTTCTCCCGTGCTCGGCGCCTACTGCATTTCAAAGGCGGCGGATTTCCAGCTTGCCCGCAACATCGCCGTCGAATACGGCGTGCATAACGTGCGCGCCAACTGCATCGCGCCGGGTCTCATCAAAACCGATTTCGCCAAGGCTTTGTGGGACAATCCGGCTATTCTCGAACGTTCGACGGCGGGCGCGCCCTTGAAGCGCATCGGCGAAGCGGACGAGATCGCGGGCGCTGCCGTGTTCTTGGCGTCGAAGGCAGCGGCCTTCATGACCGGGCAAGCAATGGTCATCGACGGCGGGGCGACAAGCTCTTGAGGGCAAGTCCTTCCGACTATTGGGAACCGCATCGGGCAGTGATATTAAGGCTTTCATTCATGCAGCATTCATCGAAACATGCGCCCGATAATCGGGGACAGTAGATGTCGACGAGGAATGGCATGGGAACCGCCGCCGAAGCACAGCGGGCGGATTTCACGCTGACCGAAAACAAGATGCTCGCATCGCTTGATCGCGCCGCGATCGGGCGACTCGAGTCCGCTTGCTCGTGGAAGGTCGTTCACGCGAACGAACCCATCGTGAGCCGCGACTCGGACTCGCACGACGTGTTCTTCGTCGTCAAAGGGCGATGCCGGATCGTCAACTTTTCGCCGTCCGGACGCGAAGTCGCCTATGCGGTCGCGGGACCCGGCGAGTTCTTCGGCGAGATGGCGGCGATCGACGGCCTGCCTCGTTCGGCGACGGTCGTGGCGCTCGAAGATTGCGTCGTGGGCGCGATCACGCCGCAAGCTTTTCGCGAACTGATCGAGGAATACCCGAAGGTCGCGTTCGTGATCATGGAAAAGCTCGTGCGGATCGTGCGAACGAGCGACGACCGGATCATGGATCTGGCGACGTTGTCGGCCTATCAGCGCGTCTATTCCGAACTTCTGAAGCTCATGAAGCCGGACCCGGTTCGCCAGGGGTCCTGGCTGATCTATCCGCTGCCGACGCAAGCGCAGATCGCGGCGCAGGCATCGACGACGCGCGAAACGGTTGCGCGCGTGCTTTCGCATCTGGCGAGCGATGGAATCGCCGAGCGCAAATCCAAGACGCTTTACATTCGTCAAATCGACCGGCTGAAACAGCTGTGCGACAGGGCGCCGACCCCACAGCGGGCCGACGGCGGCTGATCCTGCCTCCGGCATTCACGGAAACCGAGGTCCAGAATGAGTGCGCAACCAACGCCGGGCGCGGAGTGCCGGCCCGGTCTCGACATCGTCACTGTGCGGCCAACTGACGCCGTGATGACGATGCAACGTCTGCCCTACTTCGTGGGCGTGTCGGGACAGACGACGGGAGCACTGGCGATTTCGATGAACTTGGTCGTCATTCCGGCCGGCGGCGCGGCCGAGCCGCACTATCACCGGGGCTACGAGACGGCGATCTATATTTTGAAGGGGCGCGTGCTCACCAAGTATGGCGACGGATTGAAGCGCGAGGTCGTCAACGAAGAGGGCGATTTCCTGTTCATCCCGCCCGGTCTGCCGCATCAGCCGGTGAACCTGAGCGCCACCGAGACGGCGCTTGCGATCGTGGCCCGAAACGACCCGGCGGAACAAGAAAGCGTCGTGAAATACGATCCGGGAACGGCGCGGACATAGCTTCTACTTCCACGCCTCGATCACGGCGCGCGCCGTCGCGCGGTGGAACTGCGCCAGTTCCTTGGTCGACAGCGTCGCATTCTTGATGAAAAGCACGATCGCGATTTTGGCGCCCTTCTTGTTCGCGGCGAGACCGGCGTCGTTGAACGTCGCCGTCGTGCCTTGAACCGTCATGCTGGTGCCCCCGCGATGGGCGAAGGTCCAATCCGCGGGCAGGCCGCCCTTCAGGCGATCCTCGCCGGTCTTCGTGCGACGCATGAGGTCCATGAGCGTCATGGCGTGGCGCGGCTGAATGAGGTGGCTGCTCATCACTTTGATGATCAGCGTGGCGATCGCGCGCGGGCTGGCCGTGTCGCGACGGTCCATCAAGTAGCGATCGAGCGCCTCCTTTTGTCTGGCTTCGCCCAATGCGGCGTGCGCGGCCTTCAGTTTCGCGAAGTCCCGATACGTGGGACTTGGATCGAGGCCCAGCGCCTGGGGCTGAAGCTCACGTTCGAAACGGTCGATCCGAAGGCCTTCAATGCCGAAGGATTTGATCGTCTCCTGAATCTTCTCCGGTCCGCCGCACAATTTCATCAGCGCGTCCGTCGCGGTGTTGTCGCTGTTGAGGAGCATGTGCTCCAAGAGCTGGCGGGCGGTGAACGTGGTCGGCTTCTTCCTGAGCCGGCTGGCGAGCGGTGAGCGGCCGGGCGCGATGTCGACGGTGGTCAGTTGCGTCTTCGCATCCATCCGCACGTCGCCGTCCTGTACGAGGCGCAGGAAGGCCACGGCGATCGGCAGCTTGTAGACGCTTTGCATCGGGAACAGTTCGCCGCCGCGTACGAACGCCGTGCGTCCCTTCACACCGTCGACGGCGGCGAAACCGGCATAGAGCCCCGCTTCGTTCGCCAACGCCGCAATCTTGTTTTCGAGTTCGCGATCCGGCGCGCCGAGAAGAGCCACGTCCTGGGCAATCGCGCCTTCCACGGTTTCGGCCGCGCGCGCGAGGGGAGCACCCAGCGCGAACACAGTCGCCCCTAGAAGGAAGTGTCGCCGATCAAACGTCAGTTGCACGAGTTCGCCGCTCCGATGGGCGCACCATAGTGGCGCCTTGCGATGAATACAGTGACGGAATCACCTAGGACGCGAATTCTCCGAATCCAGGTCTCCAGCCATCACGCTTGCGTGCGCCGAGCCCTAGTGCGGGAGCGCGCGCTCCGCTGGCGTGAACTCGCGTTTCTGCGCCAGCGCCACGGCTTCATATGTCAGGGCGCCGCGATGGACGTTGAGGCCGGCCATCAGATGCGGGTTGTCGTGACAGGCCTTGGCATAGCCTTTGTCGGCGAGCGCCAGCGTAAACGGCAAGGTCGCGTTGTTGAGCGCAAAGGTCGATGTGCGGGCGACCGCGCCGGGCATGTTGGCGACGCAATAGTGCACGACGTCGTCGACTTTGTAGGTCGGCTGCGCGTGGGTCGTCGCCTTCGACGTCTCGGCGCAACCGCCCTGGTCGATCGCGACATCGACGATGACCGAGCCTTTCTTCATCTTCTCGACCATCGCTTTCGTGATGAGTTTCGGCGCTGCGGCGCCCGGCAACAAGACCGCGCCCACGACGAGGTCGGCGGACAGCACGCATTCTTCGATCGTGTCGATCGTCGAATAGATCGTGTTCAGCATGGCGCCGAACTGCAGGTCGAGTTCGGCAAGGCGCGGCAAGCTGCGATCGAGGATCGTCACGTGCGCCTCCAGTCCCATCGCCATGCGGGCAGCGTTCGCGCCGACGACGCCGCCGCCAATGATGACGACCTTGGCGGCGGGCACGCCCGGCACACCGCCAAGCAACATGCCGCGACCGCCCTGCTCCATCTCCAAACAATGCGCGCCGGCCTGGATCGACATGCGGCCCGCCACTTCCGACATCGGCGCGAGCAAGGGAAGCGCGCCGCGCGCATCCGTCACCGTTTCGTAGGCGATCGCGACGCAGTCGGATTTGAGGAGGCCTTCCGTTTGTTCCGGATCGGGCGCGAGATGCAGATACGTGAAAAGCAACTGGCCCGCACGCAGCATTTTGATTTCCTGCGCCTGCGGTTCCTTCACCTTCACGATCATCTCGGCCTTGGCGAACACGTCGGCCGCCGTCGGCAGAATGTCGGCGCCGGCGGCGCGGTACATTTCGTCGGTCAGGCCGATCGCTTCGCCTGCGTGCGTCTGCAGCACCACCTTGTGGCCGTGCGCGACGAGTTCGCGCACGCTCGTGGGCGTGAGGCCGACGCGGTATTCGTGCACCTTTATCTCTTTCGGTACGCCGACCAGCATGGGAGTCCCCTTCGCGTCTTTATGTCGGTTCAGGTCAGGCGGCGCAACACGCGTTCGACGCCGCCGACGAGCCGCTCGATGTGGCTCTGTTCTGCTATGAGAGCGGGGCCCAAAGCAATCGTGTCACCGCCGACGCGCAGGACGATATTTTCGTCGAAGAAGGCCCGGCGGATCGCCTCGTGACCGCGTCTGCCGGGGGCGCCAGGTGCGGGCTCGATGTCGATCGCTGCTGCAGCGCCGCAATTGCGAATGTCGGCGACGAACGGCGCGCCCTTCAAACGATGCACGGCCTCTTCCAACCAGCGTTCGATCTGCTTCGCGCGATCGAACAGTTTTTGGTCGCGATAGACATTTAACGTCGCGAGCGCCGCCGCCGCCGCAACGGGATGACCGGAATAGGTGTAGCCGTGAAACAATTCGATCTGCCAATCGTCTTTCTGGGCAAAGGCATCGTAGATCGTTTTCGACGCGACGACGCCGCCCATAGGAACGACGCCGTTGGTGACGCCCTTTGCGAACGTGATCATGTCCGGCGTGACCTTGTAACGCTCGGCCGCAGTCGCCGCGCCCATCCGGCCGAAGGCGGTGATCACCTCGTCGAAGACCAGCAGGATGCCGAATTTGTCGCAGATCTGACGCAGGCGTTGGAGGTAGCCCTTCGGGGGCGGCAGGACGCCGGTCGAGCCCGCCATAGGCTCCACGATCACGGCGGCGATCGTATCGCCGTGCAGGGCGGCGAGCTCTTCGAGCGCGTCGGCGAAATGCGCCCCGTACTCAGGGTCGCCCTTCGAGAAGGCCTGATGCGCGCGGTCGTAGGTCGCGGGCAGGTGATCGACGGCCGGAAGCATCGCGCCGAACGCGCGCCGGTTGGCTGCGATCCCGCCGACCGACATGCCGCCAAAGTTCGTACCGTGATAGCCGCGAACGCGTCCGACAAGACGCGCGCGATGCGCTTGCCCTTTCGCGCGCCAATAGGCGAGCGCGATCTTCAGCGCCGTGTCGGCGGCTTCCGAACCCGAATTGCAGAAGAAGACGTGGTCGAGCCCCTTCGGCGCGAGCGACGCGATGCGTCCCGCGAGCTCGATCGCCGGCGGATGCGCGAACTGAAACGTCGGTGCGAAGTCGAGTTCGTGCACCTGTTTCGCAATTGCGGCCGAGATCTCCTTCCGGCCGTGGCCGGCGAGCGAGCACCATAGGCCCGCCAGTCCGTCGAGCAGTTCGCGGCCCTGATCGTCGTAGTAGTGCATGCCCTCGGCGCGGACGACGATTCGCGGCTCAACCTTGAATTGGCGGTTCGCCGTGAAGGGCAGCCAGAGCGCTTCGAGCCCGTCAGCATTGGATTTTGGCGGAGTCATGCAGCCCCAGTTGGCGATTGCCGCGCGGCGGCCTTATATCACGAGCGAGCCGTGCGTTGGCGAGCGGCCGCTCGCCAACTGGACTTCTGGTACCAGTAATAACCATTTTTCTGTTGAAACGCTAACGCTACTGGTTCGACTTCAACACCATTCAGATTCGAGACGGAGGAAACCTCATGTGGCGCATTCTTCGCTGGGTGCTTCTCGCGGTGGTCTTGCTGATCGCGGTTATCGTGGCGCTGCCCTTCTTCCTGCCGGCGAGCGTCTACAAGGAACAGATCATCGAGCAGGCGCGGCTCGCCACCGGGCGCGAGCTTGCGATCGAGGGCGACCTCAGCATTTCGATCTGGCCGGCCCTTGGCGTGAAGGTGGAGAAGGTGCGCTTCTCGAACGCGCCGGGTGCGGCGGAGCCCGAGATGGCCACGATGGACACGCTCGTCGTCGGCGCCGAGCTCTTCCCGCTGTTGTCAGGCGACCTTCGGGTGACGGAGATCCGGCTCGTCAATCCGGTCATCCACCTGGAGATCGACGAGCAAGGCCGCGGGAACTGGCTGTTCGAACCGCAGACGACGGCAGAGGCGGCGCCTGCTGATGAAGGGCCGTCCGAACCCGCGCCGCAAACGCAGACCGCGAGCGGCGATTTCAGTTTCCGCGACGTGACTTTGTCGGGCGGCGTGCTGACCTATCGCGACCGGCGCGACGGCACGAACCAGCGCGTCGAGGCGATCAACGCCAACGTCACGCTGCCGAGCCTCGATCAACCGCTCGCGTTCGACGGCGGGCTGACCTGGAACAAAGAGGCGATCACGGTCGACGCGACGATCGCCAACCCGCGTGCGTTATCGACGGGCGGCAAGAGCGCGCTCACGGCCAACGTCAAGGGCGAGGTCTTGAACGCGACGTTCGACGGCGAAACGGACGCAGCGTCCGGCGCCATCGCCGGCAAGGTTGACTTCAGTACGTCATCGGCCAGGCGGCTCGCGGCTTGGGCGGGCGTCGAATTGCCGAAGGTGCAAGGGTTCGGCGCGATGAAGCTGGCCGGCGACCTGGAGTCGGCAGGCGGGCGTCTGTCGTTCAAGAACGCCACCGTCGCGCTCGACGGCATGAACGGGTCCGGCAATCTCACGCTCGAGACGGCGCGCGGGCGGCCGTATGTGAAAGGCGACTTGACGCTCGATCGCCTCGACCTCAACCCCTACATGGGCGGTGGCGGGGCAGGCGACGGTTCGGGCGGCAGCGCCTCGAGCGGCATGTCGAAATGGAGCGATGCGCCGATCGACCTTTCGGCGCTCAAGATGGTCGATGCCGACTTCGCCTTCGCGGTCGACGCGCTATCCGCAGGCGGGTTGAGGATCGGGCGCAGCGCGTTGGCGTTGGCTCTCGCGAACGGAAAGCTGCGCTCCAACTTGAAGGAGATGGCGCTCTACGGCGGCAACGGCAGAGGGACGATCACGCTGGATGGCTCCGGCGCCTCGCCTCATTTCGGAATCGACATGGCGTTCAACGGCATTCAGGCCGAGCCTTTTCTGACCGACCTCGCGGGATTTTCGCGTCTTGAGGGAACCGGCAACATCGTGGCGCGGGTCACCGGGGCCGGTAAATCGCAGCGGGCGTGGATGAAGTCGCTCGGCGGCGCCGCAGATATCCGCTTCGTCGACGGCGCGATCAAGGGCGTGAACTTGGCGGAGGTGGCGCGGACGATCCAGTCGGCACTCTCGGGTTCGGCTGTGGGCGGCGGCGCGAAGACGGATTTCGCAGAGCTCGGAGGTTCGTTCCTTCTGAAGAACGGCGTGGCCGCCAACAAGGACCTCAAGATGCTCAATCCGTTCGTCCGCTTGAACGGCGCCGGGATCATCGACATCGGCGAACAGACCATGGACTACAGGATCGAGCCGAAAGCGGTCTCTTCGATCGAAGGTCAGGGCGGAAAGTCGGACCTGGCGGGGATCGGCATTCCGTTCCGAATCAAGGGGCCTTGGAGCAACCTTTCCTATGCGCCCGATTTGTCCGGCGCGATTTCATCGACTCTAGATTCGGTTCTGAAAGGCGAGAATCCGCTCGATAAGCTTAAGGAGGGCGGCGGAATCGGTGGGCTGTTACCTGCCGGTAAGGGTCAAGACACTTCTCAACAAGAAGGTGCAGACAGCACCAAAAGCGACGAAAAGAAGAAAACGGACGAGGAAAAGAAAGACAAGGACCCCTTGGACTCGCTCAAGGGCCTGCTGGGCGGCGATCGCTAGGTTCCCGCTTTTAATTAACCGCGCCGTTGCCTAGGATCGCGCAGCCTTCGCGCAAGGCAGGGGAACGGGTTTCAACCGCATCACGCATGGCGGCTGACACGAAGGACGCGCCGGGGAAGGCCCCGCCCAAGGGCTTTTCACTCAGATCGCGCTTGCTTGGGTTGCCGACGGGTCATCCGCCCGGTCCGGCATCGCCGATTCCTGCCCTGCAGCCAAGAGAAGAGTCTCCGCCCGAACCGGGGCCAAAGGACGAAAACGCGCCTGTCGCAACGGATGCAGCACCTAAGTCCGCACCGGTGCCAGATGCAGCCGCAGAACCAACTGCGCCAATAGAACCGGTCCCGGAGACACATCCGGTCGCCGAGGAGGCTGAAGCGACCGACGCGCCGGGGTCCGATGACGACGAGGAAGACGAGGAACCGGCGCGCGTCGGCCTCGCATTGACGCCACGGCGCAGTTCACTGCTGTCGGTCGCATTCGGATTCGGCGACCGCAAGGTCGGGTCATCCGCGCCGAAATCAGACCAACCGAAGAGCGAAGAACCGAAGGCGCCGGACGTGCCACCCGCGGCCACGCCTGACCCGGAAGAGGTGGTGGCGCCGGTACCGGAACCCGTGGCGGAAGAAACCGCACCGGTGGTGGAAGAACCGCTCGTTGAGACTGTTGCCAAAGCGCCCGTCGAAGCGGTCGAGGAGCCACCTGAACCTGCGGCGCCGGCCGCCGCAGACATCGCCGAGGAGGCGCAGGCGAAGGAGGGGCCTGCGCCGGTCGAACAGGCGCCGTCCGAGCCCGTCCCCTTTGTGCGTTTTGCCGGCGTGAAGAAGACGTACGACGGCGTTCAGCTCGTCGTGAAGGATTTGAATCTCGATATCGCAAAAGGCGAGTTCCTGACACTGCTCGGCCCTTCGGGATCCGGCAAGACGACGACGCTGATGATGCTTGCCGGTTTCGAGCAGCCCACGTCGGGCGAGATCATGCTCAACGGCAACGCGATGACGTCGATGCCGCCGCACAAGCGCGGCCTCGGCTTCGTGTTCCAGAACTACGCGCTGTTCCCGCACATGACGGTCGCCGAGAATCTGGCCTTCCCCTTGGAAGTGCGGAAGGTCGGACGCGGCGAGATCAAGGAACGGGTCGCCCGGGCGCTTTCGATGGTCGAACTCGGCGGGTTCGAGAAGCGCAAGCCGCATCAACTGTCGGGCGGCCAGCAGCAGCGCGTCGCGGTCGCGCGGGCGCTGGTGTTCGATCCCGAACTCGTGCTGATGGACGAACCGCTCGGCGCGCTCGACAAACATCTGCGCGAGCAGATGCAGTACGAGCTGAAGCGCCTGCATCACGAACTGGGCGTGACGATGGTCTATGTCACGCACGACCAGGGCGAAGCGCTGACGCTGTCGGACCGGATCGCGGTCTTCCACGACGGCGTGATCCAACAACTCGACACGCCGAAGAACGTCTATGATGCGCCGGCGAACGCGTTCGTGGCCGGGTTCATCGGCGAGAACAACGCGCTGCCGGGCAAAGTCGTCGCGCTCGACGGCGGCGAATGCATGATCGAACTTATCGGTGGGGCGCGCGTGCGGGCGACCAACGGCAATTGCGACGCCATCGGCCGTTCAGGCGTGGTGTGCGTGCGGCCCGAACATCTGACGCTGTCGGCCGAAACGCAGCCCAATGGCAATCACGTCGCGGCGCTGATCGAGGACTTCATCTTCCATGGCGATCACCTGCGCGTGAAGCTGTCGGCGCCCGGCATGAACGAGATCATCGTCAAGGCGCCGGCGCGAGGCGCTGTCTTCCCGGCCAAAGGCGTGGCCGTGACCTTGTCGTGGGAGCCTGCAGCCGCCCGCGCTTTTGTATCCTGAGTGCAGCACTTCTGATTCGACTCACTGCAAGGAAGAACCATGGGCCGTACGACCGGAATCATCATCGCCGCCGCCGCCGCCATCGTCGTTCTGGCCGGCGTGTTGCTGTTTATGCTGGGGCGGGGGTCGGAGAAGGAAGTCAACCAGCTCGATCAGGAGCTGTCCGACATGCAACTGCCGGCGGCAGGTGACGCCACGCCTGCGCCCGAAGCCGTGCCCTCCAACGGGCGGTCGCTCGTCGTCGTCTCGTGGGGCGGCGCCTACACAAAGAGCCAGATCGAGGCCTATCACAAGCCCTTCGCGGCCGAGACCGGTACGAAGATCAATTCGGTCGACTACAACGGCGGCATCGCGCAAATCAAAGCGCAGGTCGAAAGCGGCAACGTGACCTGGGACGTCGTCGACATGGAACTTGCCGACGCGCAGCGCGCGTGCGACGAGGGCCTACTCGAGCCCGTCGATGCGGGGACGCTTCCGGCGGCACCCGACGGCACGCCCGCGTTGCAAGACTTCATTCCGAACGGCATCACGAAGTGCGCCGTGACGTCGATCGTCTTCAGCCATGTCGTGGCCTACGACGATACGAAATACGAGATCCAGAAGCCGACCAAACTTGCCGACTTCTTCGACCTGAAGACGTTCCCGGGCAAGCGCGGGCTGCGCAAACAAAGTCCGAAGATCAATCTGGAGCTCGCGCTCCGCGCCGACGGCGTTCCCGGTGACCAGCTCTATCAGCAGCTGTCGACCAAGGAAGGCGTCGACCGCGCGTTCAAGAAACTCGACACGATCAAGGACAACGTCGTCTGGTGGGAAACGGGCGCGCAGCCGCCGCAACTTCTAGCGGACGGGGAAGTCACGATGACGACGGCCTACAATGGCCGGATCTTCGACGCGCAGGTGATGGAGGGCCAACCCTTCGTCATCATCTGGGACGGCCAGCTGCAGGAGCTTGACGTGTTCGGGATCGTGAAGGGCACGAAGAATTTCGACCTCGCGACTCAGTTCGTGGCCTTCGCAACGGATACACAACGTCTGGCCGATCAGGCGCAATGGATCGCCTACGGCCCGGCGCGCAAATCGTCGCTGCCGCTGGTCGGCAAGCATGCGATGAAGGGCGTCGACATGAAGCCGAACATGCCCAACGCGCCTGAGAATTCGACGAACGCGGTCCAGATCGACTTCCTTTGGTGGGCCGATCACGAGGAAGAGCTGAACCAGCGCTGGAACGCATGGCTCGCCAAGTAACGAGGTAGGTTTTGGGGGGAGTGGGGAACACAGCCGTCGTCGCCGACCACACGCTGTCCGAGCAGTTCAAACGCTCGGGCAGGCGTGCGCGTCAAGGCACGTTTCTGCTCGTCGTGCCGCTGCTTCTGTTTCTGGGCGTCACCTTCATCCTGCCGATCGCCGACATGCTGGACCGCAGCCTCGACGATTCGACGGTCGCAGACGTTCTGCCCCGTACGGCGGCGGCGCTTCGCGCGTGGAACGGCAAGGGACGGCCGCCTTTCAGCGCTTACTCGGCACTCGCCGACGATCTCGTGCGGGCACAACGCGAAGGCACCGTCGGCAAGGTCGCCACACGCATGAACTTCGAGCGCCCCGGCATGCGCTCGTTGATCATGAAGACGGCGCGCGTCGCCGACACGTTCGAACCGCCCTATGCGCAGGCGTTCAACGCCGTCGATCTGAAGTGGAGCGATCCCGAAGTTTGGGGAACGCTGCGCCACGCGAGCGCGACGACGACGATCGGATACTACGTCGCGGCCCTCGACAGCACGCGCAAGGCGGACGGCACATGGGTGGCGAAGCCCGAGGAGCAACAGATCTACGTGATGCTGTTTCGGCGCACGCTCTGGGTCGCGGGCGTCGTGACGCTGCTTTGCTTCGTTCTCGGCTATCCCCTCGCCTATTACATCGCGCGGCAAGACGACCGCACGCGAAACCTGCTTCTGATCCTGGTGCTGCTGCCGTTTTGGACGTCGCTTCTGGTGCGCACGACGGCGTGGATCGCGCTGTTGCAGACGAACGGCGTCGTCAACGATGTCATCGCCCTATTCGGTGGCGACGGCGCGCGACTTGCGCTCATGCACAATATGACCGGCACGCTCGTCGCGATGACGCATATCCTGCTGCCGTTCATGATTCTGCCGACCTATAGCGTGATGCTGTCGGTGCCGCCGCACTTGACGCGTGCGGCGATCTCGCTGGGCGCCACGCCCTGGACCGCGTTCTGGCGCATCTATTTCCCGATGACCTTGCCCGGTGCCGCGGCAGGCGGGCTGCTCGTCTTCATCTTGGCGCTCGGCTACTACATTACGC
>QKCS01000085.1 GCA_003246795.1 Alphaproteobacteria bacterium | reverse complement strand
CATCGCGCGTCCCCTGCAGGAACAGCATCGGCACCCGCACGTCGGAAAGATGCGCCGCGCGTTCGCTCAACGGCTTGCCGGCCGCATGAAGCGGAAAGCCCAGAAAGACGAGCCCCACGACCCCAGGCAACGGCGAAGCCGCCTGCGCCTGCGACGTCATCCGGCCGCCGAACGACTTTCCCCCGGCGACAAGCGGCACGTCCGGCAACAGGTCGCCGGCCTTGCCGACCGCCGCACGAACGGCCGCGTGCGCCACGGCGGGCCGGTCCGGCCGCTTCGATCCGGCCTCCATGTAGGGAAATTGAAAGCGCAACGTCGCGAGGCCGCGGTCGCCAAGTTCACGCGCGACGGCTTCCATGAACGGATGCGTCATCCCCGCACCCGCGCCGTGCGCGAAGACGTAGCAGGCGCGCGGCCTCTCGGGTGCGTCCAGCAGACCCGAAACCCGCACGCCGTCGACCTCGATGGCGATCTTCTCCGTCTTCACCGTTCCGTCCGTTACGGCGCGGCATCCCACGCGCAGTCCAGAATTTTCGACTCCCGGATCGGGCCGATCAAGAGCCGCTTGCCGACGCTGGCCCCGACGCTCGCCGCGGAAATCTGTTCGCCCAAATTGTAGTAGATCGTCTCCGGCGCGAAGCTGCCGTTGCCGTCCGCTTTCAGATGGATGATGTGACTGGGCGAATGCTTCGCTTCGTCGCTCATATGCCCCAGAAGCTCGAAGATTTTCGAATGGATACCGACGAGCAGGTCGCCGTTCGACATCACCTCGATGTTGTCCGGAAACCCCGGCAATGGAATAGCCGCACGCGGCGTCAAACCATTCGTAGCGGGATCCCGGTCATAGACGTGCAAGGTCAATTCCGACGCCGCCGACAGATAGAGCGACCGATCGTCCGCGCTGACGTTGATCCCGTTCGACCCGCCCAGGTCCGAAAGCGCGGTCGAAAAGGCCTGGCCGTCGAAGAACTGCACGGTCGTGAGGCGCAGCCGGAGATAGTCCTCCGCCGTCCGCTTCCAGCCCGCGACGTTCGCGTGGTCGTTCGTAACGTAGAACGAATCCGCGCCGACGCCGACGATGTCGTTCGGCGACACCAGCGCCTCGCCCGTCACCGTGCGCCGGTGCGCCAACGTCGCGCCGTCGACGTCGAAGATCTCGACCGCATGCTTGCCGCCCGCGTGATTGATCGCGAACAACGTGCGCTGCCCGTCCGGCGCCCGGTAGAGGCTGATCCCGTGCGGCCAGAACCCCTCGGGCAAAGCGTCGGCCGTGGCGTCGACCGGCGTCGCGTCGGGCGTATTCAAATCATAGGTCCAGATCGCGCCGCGCGCCGGCTTGCCCCCACGCGCCGCCCACCGGTCGTAGCCCGAGAGGTAGGCGATCTTCGTCTCCGGATCGACCGTCAAATCCTCGACGCCCACGACGCCGGTCACGGTCTTGCAGGCGCCCGGCGACGTTGGCGCGATGTCCAAGAACACGCCCGCCGCCTGCAGGAAGAAGTAGCCCCACACACCAACCGCGATCAGCAGGATGAGAAACAACCATCCAAGTATCCGCCCCATGACGTCCGCCCTTCCGTTCTTTGCCGCGCGAACCTAACAGGAGTCGTCGCCGTCACGCCTGGTCGAATTGGCCCAGCCACCGTGCTATCCCCTCCCGAGCGCGCCTGCCGCACGAATCGCACATGGGGCCTCACCGCTCGCAGGCGAGTGTCGAGAGTCGAGGGGACGTTATGACGACGATCTTGAGTCCGAACGAAACGCTGGGCCTGGCCGGCGCCGCCTTGGACAGCCGCGTACGCCGCGCTGCCGGCCACATCAGCGACCTCGCCTACCAACAGATCGCCCAGCGCCTGCGCGACGACGCGCTTGCCAACGAACTGACTTACGAGCGCGACGGCGCCTTCGAACCCATCCCCGTGATGATGCGCCCGTTGCTCGCCATGCACGAACAGATCTCCTACGTGCATCACGTGTGCGAGCGCCTGTCCGACGCGCTGAAGCGCCTGCCGTCGCTCTATCTCACCGACCCGGCGGTCAAACAGATCATCGCCATCACGTCGGAAGAAGAAGCCTGGCTGCGCGACACCTGGACGCCGGCGCACCAGCGCAACAACACGGTCTATGGCCGCCTCGACGCCGTGTGCGACTTCGCGGCCGCGGGCTGGCAGGACACGCTGCATTTCATGGAGGCGAACCTGTCGGGCGTCGGCGGCATCAGCTACGGACCGCTCGCTGAGCACCTTGTCATGCGCGACATCGTGCCGTCGCTTCTCGAATTCGATCCCGGCCTCGTCATCGAGATGCCGCGCGACCAGCGCGACCTCTTCATCCAGGTCCTGATCGATCATGCCCGCGCCGTCGGCCGCGCCGATTGCCGGCTGAGTTTCGTCGAGCCGAAATACGCCGAGGACGGCATCAACGAACAGTCCGTGCTCTGCCAATTCTACGCGGAACGTCACGGCCTGAAGATCACCCACGCCGACCCGACGGAGCTGCGTATCAAGAACGGCGACGTCTACTACGGCGACGACTGCGTCGACGTCGCCTACCGCGACTACGAGCTGCGCGACCTCATCGAGCTCGAGGCGGAGATCGGCAAACCGCTCGACGCCATGCGCCTGCTCTTCAAGCAGAACCGCGTCGTGTCTTCGCTCGTCGGCGACTTCGACCACAAGAGCTGCTGGGAAGTGCTGACCGATCCCGCGATCGCCGAGAAGTATTTCAGTGCCGAGGAATGCCGCCTCTTCCGCCGCCACGTGCTGTGGACGCGCACCGTCGCCGACCGCCGCACGACCTTGCCGCACAACGCGGAAGGCGACCTGCTCGAATATATTCGCACGCACCGCGAAGAGCTGGTTTTGAAACCGAACCGCTCCTACGGCGGCGAAGGCGTCACCATCGGCGCCGCGGCCACGCCGGCGGAATGGGACGAAGTGATCGAGGAAGCGCTCGAAGGCGTCGAAGACCCGGAATATTCCTGGGTCGTGCAAAAGGCGACGCGCCTGCCGGTCGCGGAGTTTCCCGTCGTCGGCGCCGACGGGCGCGTCTTCAGCGAACCGTTCTACGCCGTCATGGGGTTCGCGCCGACCGAGAACGGCCTGGGGGCCATGTGCCGGGTCAGCCAGAAGCAGGTCGTCAATGTCGCCCAGCACGGCGGCATGGCCGCGGTGCTGGCTGCGCATGCGCCGGAAGAACTGCGCGTGCCCAAGCGTGCGATGGGCCATATCGAAGGCGCCGAGGCGATGCTCCGCGAAAAGATCGCCGACATCCAACATCTGGACAGCGCGATCGCCGTTCTCGAATGGGACGAGGAAACCGTGCTGCCTGCGGGCGGGCGTGAGGAACGCGGCGAACAGCTGGCGACGCTCGAAGCGACGCGTCACGCGCTGCTCGTCTCCGACTTTCTCGGCGATCTGATCGAAGAGGTCGGGGCCGGTCGAACGGACGACGCGCGCTGGCAGCGCGAGATCGAAATCCTGCGCGATCTGCGCGACGGCGAGATTTCGATGCCCACCGATCTCGTCCGCGCCTTCGCCAACGCCCGCGCGCGTTCCGCCGGCGCCTGGGAAGAGGCGCGGAAGAAGGACGACTTCAAGATCCTGGCACCCGCCTTGGGCGAAACGGTTCGGCTGTTGCGCGAAACCGCCGTCGCCGTCGA
>QKCS01000207.1 GCA_003246795.1 Alphaproteobacteria bacterium | reverse complement strand
GGGTTCCGGCGATCTCGGTCGGCGGATGATCCGGGCGTTGCGTTCTGCAGGCGGGCGTTCGGCGATCGTCGTCGGGAGCGATATTCCGGCGCTGTCGAACGCGCATGCGGCGGCTGCGTTTCGCGCCTTGGGGCGCGCACCCTTCGTGTTCGGCGCGGCGCGCGACGGCGGCTATTGGCTGATCGGCGCGCGACATCCGCAGCAGCTGAAGCCCGACGCGCTCGACGGCGTGCGGTGGTCCGGTCGTCACGCGCTCGAAGACTCCCGAAAGCGGTTGTCCGGCGCCTCAATCCTCGACGTCGTGTTGGACGACGTCGACGACACCGAGGTCTATCGGCGGTTTCAGGCGAGCGCGCGGAGCGCGTCGACAAGCCGATCGACGTCGGCTTGGTTCTGATAGATGCCGAAGCCGACGCGCAGGCGATCATCGCGGTGATCGACGATGATGTTGCGCTTTGCGAGTTCGTCGTCCAACCGTCCTGCGTCTTCGGTTCGAAACGTCAGGAAGCGTCCGCATGCGGCCGGATCCGCCAATATCAGCTGGCGCGCGTCGATGGGCGCCTTTGCCGTGGCAAGGCGTTTGAGGAAATGGAGCTTTAGCGCGGTGCAGTGGGCGCTGGCGGCGGCAACGTCCACCTTTTCCGCGGCGAGCCAATCCATGACGGCGTTGAGGCGATAGAGGCCCGACGGGTCGAAGGTCGCGCCGGAGAAGCGGCTCGCATCTTTGCCGTAGGCGACGACGTCGCCGCGGGCCGCTTCGAGCGCGCCGAATTCCGCATACCAGCCCGTGTCACGCGGGCGTTCGCCGTAGCCCGGCGGGCAATGCATGAAACACGCGCCCTCGCCGGCCATCGCGTATTTGTAGCCGCCGGCGATGTAGAAGGCGCGCGGCGCGATCTGCGACAGGTCGACCGGCATCGCCATGAAGGCGTGATAGCCGTCAATGACGGCGAACGTGCCTTCCCATTCGATCGCGGCGAGAATCTCGCGCACGTCGTCGAGCGGCACGATGTAGCCTGAGTTGAAGAAGACGTGGCTCAGCCAGACGACGTCCCAATCGTCGCGCTCCTTCAGCGCGGCGATGAAGCGATCCTTGAACGTCGCGAACGGTTCGACGGGAACAACGACGAGATTGACGAGTTCGTCTTCCGCCAAACGGTTCATCTGGCGCGTGAAGGAGTGGAACTCGCTGTCCGTCGCCAGCACGTTGTGCTTCGGCAAGCCGTGCGTGGCCGACAGCAGCCGCAGCAACAGACTGTGCGTGTTCGGGGCGAAGACCACGGTCTTGGGTTCGGGGAGCGACAGCGTTCGCGCGACGTGCGTCCGCGCCTTGGGGATCACCTCGGCGAAGATCTTCTCCCACTTGCGGTCCAAGAGTTCGGCCGAGTCGATCCAGTAGCGCTGCTGCGCCGCGAAGGTCACGTCGGGCCAGGGGTGGTGGCTGTGCGCGGCGAAATGAAGAGGCGCGCCTGACCGCCCGATCGATTTCGAAAAGTGACGCTTCATGTCGAGCACGACATCACCCCTCGTAGCGGTAACGCATCGACTTCCGCACCTCTTCCGGCAACGGCGGCAGGGCGGACCGCGGGATCAAGAAGGTCGCGATCGCGAAGAGGTCGTTGTAGGCGCGATGCTTGTCGGCGGTGGCCCGCAGATAGTCGTAGCCGGACGATCCCCCAGTGCCGACCTTCCGGCCCAACATGCGCGAAACCATGAGGGCGTGGCGCAATCGCCAGATCGCCAAGGTCTCGTCGATGTCCATGAGCGCCTTGATCATCCGGAAACCGCCGTGCGCGGCGGGTTCGTCGCGGTAGAGGAAAAGGAAGAGCGCGGCCTGCAGCGCCTTTCGCGAAAACGTCCACGCGCCTTGTGCGCGCAACTCGGCGTAGCGTGCATCGTCGAGCAGACCGTCGAACATGGCGCGCGACTTCTCGAGCGAGGCGATCTGCACGTCCTTCTCGGTCTGCGAGAGATGCGGATGGCCCGCGATCTGCCCCATGTCGTGCGCCAGCATCGCGTCGAGCGCATTTTCGAACGCTTCGCGAAAGCGGAACCCACCCTTGTCGAGAAAAGGGGTTCGGGCGAGCCAGGCGTCGATCTGGTCGCGCAACGACGGTCCGGCCTCGGCGGCGGCGATGTGCTTGCGGGCGTCCGCGCTCAGGCTGGCGTCGAAACTCTGATCGTTGAAGGGAAGCCGCGCCTCGCGCTTCAGGCCGAGGCGAACCTCCAGCAAGCGGAACTGTTCGCTTTGAAAGCCGGAACTCGGGATCAACAGATTGCGGAACTCCAAAAAGTCCATCGGCGTCATGGTCTCCAGGATGTCGACCTGGCCGACCAGAAGCTGCTCGATCTTCACGATGCGCTCGGCGGCATGCACGGCGCGGCCCAAATCCGCGTCGTCGACGTTGCTGCCGGCGAAGATCGATTGGATCAGATCAAGCTCGTAGAGGATCTGCTTGAACCAGAGTTCGTAGGTCTGGTGGATGACGATGAAGAGCATCTCGTCATGCGCCACTTTGCCTTGCTTTTCGCTTTCGAGCGCCTGGAGCGAAAGAAGCTCGCGCAGTCTCAAATAACCCGGGTAGTCCATGGAAACCTCATACGCCGCACAGCGTCGGAGGGAACAACGGGACCGGCAATACCACAAGAGGCGCGAAGCAGCACGGTCTAACCGCGCGCGGGGGCGCGACTATTCGGAGCTTTGCCCCGCGAAAGGCGGCGGGTGGCCGTGGCGCAGCGACGGGCTGTCGAAAACGGTCAGAAGTCCGCGGGTCACGGCAACCGGAAAGACGCTGTTGTGGCGCTCTTCCTCGAAGATGCGCAGCGTCATGTCGAGACGACGGTAGTTGCGGTTCTTGAGACGCCTGTAGAGCTCCGTCACGTCGTCGGACATGACCTGGCTTTCGAGTTCGCCAACGCCGAAGAACACCTTGGCTTCGGGTCGGACGCCGGATTCCGCCGCCGTCTCTTCCATCGCGAAGGCGACGCGCTTGGCGTACCAGAGCGACGGGCTCACCGCGATGTAGCGCGTGAACAGCGACGGCTCGGTCAGAAGGACGTAGGTCGCGAACAGGCCGCCGTAGGAGTGGCCGATGATCGTGCGGTCGTTGCGATCCGCGCGGAAACGCTTCTCGATCATCGGTACGAGTTCGGTCGCGATGAACGACCTGAACTTCGCGGCGCCGCCCGACACTTTCTGATATTCCGTGCCGTAACCGCCCGCCGGCGCGTAGACCGGCGTGTAGTCGCGCGTGCGGTTCTTTTTGTAGGTTTCGCGGTTGGTGGCCGCGCCCGGGTAGGCGATCGCGACCAGGATCATCGGCGGCAGGTCGTCGCGTTCCACGAAGTGCTGCACGACGTTGCGCACGATCGAGAAGGAATAGTCGGCATCCAGCATGTAGACGACGGGGTAGGACTTGCGCGTCTTCGCATAGTCGAGAGGCAGCGCGACGAAGAGCTCGTAGTCGGCCCCCGTCTGCTTCGAATGCAGCGAAACCACCTGCGAATTGGGTATGGCATAGGGTTCGGCCGCCGCGACAGACGTCAGCGCGGCGCACGCAACCAGAATTGCGGCCAGCAACACCCTACCCATTCCCAACTTTACCCCAAGAAAAAAGGCCTCGGGAAGCCCGAGGCCTTTCTTTGCCGTTTTGATGGTGAACGGACGACCGCGGCGGCTCGGAGCCGCCGCAGCGGCTTACATATCCAT
>QKCS01000375.1 GCA_003246795.1 Alphaproteobacteria bacterium | reverse complement strand
TGCGAGAGGTCGCCGCCGATCGGCCCCGTGTCCGCCTTCATCGGCACGGACTTCAGCCCCAGGCGCGCGAACGTGCGCAGATAGGCGACGAACATCTTGTTGTACGAGCGCCGCGCCCCGTCCGCGTCGAGGTCGAACGAATAGGAATCCTTCATAAGGAACTCGCGCCCGCGCATCACGCCGAAGCGCGGCCGGATCTCGTCCCGGAACTTCCACTGGATGTGATAGAGGATGCGCGGCAGGTCCTTGTACGACTTCACCGACGCGCGAAAAATGTCGGTGATCAGCTCTTCGTTCGTGGGCCCGTAGAGCAGATCGCGCTCGTGCCGGTCTTTGATGCGCAGCATCTCCTTGCCGTAGTCGTCGTAGCGCCCGCTCTCGCGCCACAGCTCGGCCGACTGCAGCGTCGGCATGAGCAACTCCACGGCGCCCGCACGGTCCTGCTCCTCGCGCACGATCTGCTCGATCTTGGCGAGCACGCGGTGCCCCAGCGGCAGCCACGAATAGATCCCGGCCGAGGCCTGCCGGATCAGCCCCGCGCGCAGCATGTAGCGATGCGAAACGATCTGCGCCTCGGCGGGCGTCTCGCGCAAAAGAGGCATGAAGAAGCGTGATACGCGCATGGGGGCGGCCGGTCTTTCGAAGGGTGCTCGGGCCACACTCATACCCGTGCCGACAGAGCCGCGCAAATCCGCCAAATTTGCGGCGAACGGCCTCAGTCGAACGGGGTCGGATCGGGGACCGGCACGGGCGCGCGTTTTGTGCCCGCGCGCTCGGCCAGCATGTGGCCGACGCCCTTCGTGCCCAGGCTCTTGAAGAAGCTCCAGTCGGCGTACTTCGCGCTCATGCGCGCGAGCACGTCGGCCTCGGCGTTGTCGCCCTTGGCTTCGCCCGCGAAGGCGCTCAAGTCGGCGAGATAGCCGCGGAACGCCTGCACATCGGCGAGCGTGCCGACGTCGCCGTGGCCGGGCACGAACGTCGTCCCGTCGCCGAGCTTCGCCATCCGGTCCAAGGTCGCAATCCAATCGGCGACGCGCGCGTCGATCAGGTTCGGCGCCGCCTGCCGCCAGAACAGGTCGCCCAGGAAAACGACCTTCGCGTCCTCGACCCACACCACCGTGTCCCCGCCGGTGTGGCCGAGCAGATGACGCAGCCGCACGCGCCGTCCGCCGAGATCGATGTCCACCGTGCCGTCATAGCCAGCGTCGGGCGCGGTCAGCGCTTCGACTCGCGCGCGGCGTTCCGGCGTGATCGCATCGCCGCCCAGAAGGCGCAGGTTCTCGCTCTTGATCCAATCGCGCACGTTCTTATGCGCGATGGTCGTCGCTCCCGCGTTCGCGAACACCGCGTTGCCGGCGGTGTGGTCGATGTGATGATGCGTGTTGACGACATAGCGCACCGGCGCCTTCGTCAGCCGCCGGATCTCCGTGAGCAGCGCCTCCGCGGCCGCGGGTTCATAGAACGTGTCGACGACGAGCACTGCGTCCTTGCCGATGACGACGCCGGCGTTCGCCCCCGCCTCGCCATCGCGGTCGATCGCCGCATAGACGCCGGACCCGACCGGCTTCAGGTCGAACGCCGGCCCCTCGGCGCGCGCAACGGCCGCCAGCCAAACGGCGGCAACGGCGACGATCAGCGCTCTGAACACATTCCCCATGCGCTTGAACGTAAACGATCCGGCGCCCCTCACGCAAAAACGACCCGTCAGGCCGTAAGAGCCGTTTGTTTTGAATCGCTTGGCGGGCGTTCCGCCCGTAAGAGCAGCAAAACCCCTGACGTCTCGAACATCGCCCAACACGTTGATTTCACGCAACTCTTACGCCCTGACGCCCGACGGGGTAAGGGAGGCAGACACACACACACACACACACACACAGAGAGAGAGGCGCGCGCGGCCCCGTGGTCCCTTTCCGCAAGATGGCGCCTTCGCATCGCCGGCGCCCGCCCGGCAAATGGACGGGCCGAGTCGAAACGCCTCGGCGTTTTATTATGTCACCGAAATAAAGATTCATTTGTTGTTGGATCGAACCGTAATTGCCGCGCAGCAATGATCCGGTCATGCGCGGGTCATAGACGACGCGCCGTGCCTTAACGCACGCGCGGACGAACCTCCCTAGCCTCGTTGGATCGCGAATCAACGCGTGTTCATCGCGAAGGGGAGTTGCGTCATGACCAAGCGTCGCAAGAAGCATTCGAAATCCAAAAAATCCCGCAAGGTGGGTCCGGTGATGGGCTTCCTCGGGATGCTCGTCGCGGCGCTGCTCGGCGTCGCCGGGCTCGCTGGCCAGCAGGGCCTCATCAAGGTCGACACGCCGAGCATCGCGGCGGCCCTGAACACCGAGGGCGATCGTCAGCCTACGGACGATCAGGGTCAGGCGGCGGCCGCCGTCGCGCCCGCGGCCTCGAAAGCCGCCTTGGGCCTGGGCAGCGTGCCGGGCGCGGCGAACGACAATTGCGCGATCCAGTTCTTGGGCGGCGTGGCGCCGGAGCTGACCAACGAAGCGCTGGCCGCCAAGACGACGCAGCTCTGCTACCAGGGCTTCGCGGTTTTGAATTCCGGCATCACGCGCACGCCGCTCTGGACGGCCGAGCACTTGACGCCGGCCCGCATCGCCCACGCGCGCGGGCTGCCGCGCGAAGGCTCGTTCCACGCCGACAAGAACCTGGCCGAGGACCACCGCGCCGAACTCGAAGACTACAAGGGCTTCGGCTTCGACCGCGGCCACATGGCCCCGAACGGCGACATGCCGGACGAACAGTCGCAAGCCGAATGCTTCACCCTCGCCAACATGGCCCCGCAGGTCGCCGACACCAACCGCGGCATCTGGCGCCAAATCGAGTCCGAGGTGCGCGACCTCGCCGAGACGAGCGCGGACGTCTACGTCGTCACCGGCCCGATCTACGAGGGCGAGGAGATCGAGACGCTGAACGGCCGCGTCATGGTGCCGACGGCCTTCTACAAGGCCGTCTACGACGCGAAGAAGGGCCAAGGTGCGGCCTATGTCGTCAAGAACGCGGACAACAACGACGACTACGAAACGATCAGCCTGACGGAGCTGAAGCGCCGCATCGGCATCGACGTTTTCCCGGCGCTGCCCGAGGAAACGACTGGCGAACTCGTCCTGCCCGCGCTATCTGGCAAACGCCACAGCTAGAAACGGGACGGATGAAACCCTTCGCGAACGAAAGCGACGTGACGTCGATCGGCGGCCTCGAGATCGAGAACCGGACCGACCGGATCTCGATCGGGGGCGCCCTCGACATCACGCGCGACAAGGCGGGCCTCAAGCACGCGCAGGCGCTCAAGGCCTTCGTGGCCGACGTACTCGCGGTCCTGGAGGCGGCCGACCTTCCCGACAAGATCGCGATGAAGGCGACGACCAAGGCGAAGAACCCGTTCGCTTGAGCCGCAAGAGCCGTTTGTTTGCAAGGACTTGGCGGCAATTTGAGCCGCAAGACCCGCGTTTCGCCTTGCGGCCCGACAACGGCGTAACGCGTTGATTTCGTTCAGCTCTTGCGGCCTTGCGGCCGGAGCCGAGGGGACCGGGAGAGAGCGCGCGCGACACCGCATCTCCACCCATGTCGGGTTGAGAGCGTGCTGCGCCACCGGCATGATTTCTAAGAATCTATAATGTGTTTTGTGAGTTGAGCTGCAAGGCCGCAAGGATCAGCCGCGGCGGCATCGGCCGGTTCGCCATCGCCGCGCGCTTCGTGTCGGCCGCGGGCACGAGCACGAGCG
>QKCS01000232.1 GCA_003246795.1 Alphaproteobacteria bacterium | reverse complement strand
GCCTTCGTCACTTTGGCTTCATTCCCAGCTGGTCGAAAAGGAAGCTCAGATAGTCCGCGTATTGATCGATGCGGATCGACAGCGAGCTGCCCTGGCCGTGACCGGCCTTGGCATTGGTCCAAAGATAGACGGGTTCGCCGTTCGGGCTTGCCGCTTGCATGCGCGCGGTCATCTTGCACGACTGCATCGGATTGACGCGCCCGTCGTTTTCGCCCGTCATCATCAGGATCGCCGGGTAGTCCGCCCCGTCGCGCACGTTGTGATAGGGCGAATAGGCGCGTAGCGCCTTGAATTGCGCCTCGTCTTTCACCGTGCCGAATTCGGTGATGTTGAACGTGCCGTTCGGGTCAAGCTCCACGCGCAACATGTCGTAGATACCGACCAGGCTCACGACGGCACGAAACAAGTCAGGCCGTTGCGTCCACGCCGCGCCCATCAAGAGGCCGCCGTTCGATCCGCCCATGATCGCGAGTTTTTCGCGCGACGTGTACTTCTCCGCGATCAGATATTCGGCGCAGGCGATGAAGTCGTCGAAGACGTTCTGCTTTTTGGTCAGATTGCCTTCAAGATGCCATTCCTCGCCGTACTCGCCGCCACCGCGCAGGTTCGCGACGGCATAGATTCCGCCGGCATCGAACCACGCGCGCCGCGTGGCGCCGACAAAGAACGGCGTCATGTTCACGCCGTAGCCGCCATAGCCGTAGAGCAGCGTCGGGTTCGTGCCGTCGAGCACCGCGCCCTTTTTGCGGACGATCGAGAGTGGGACTTTGGTCCCGTCCTTCGACGTCGCGAACGCGCGCACGACTTCCATGTCGGCGAAGTCGATCGGGCTCGTGACGCGCAGCTTGGTTTCGGCGCTCTTTCCCGTCGCGCCGTCGAAGCGATAGAAGCGCGCCGGCGTCAGATAGGTCTCGACCTCGTAGAACACATCGTCGCCGACGGCGGCGATTTCCGATAGCGCCGCGACGTCGGGCAACGGCAGGTTCTCGATCGTCTTGCCGGCGTGATCGAAAACGACGGCGCGCGACGGCCCGCCGTCGATGTAGCGCACGACGATGTGCTTCGGCGTGACCGTCAATGCGCCGGGACCGCTGGAGTCGATCGTCAGGTCGTTTTCAGGCACGACCTCGCTTGCGTTCGAGAGCGAGAGATTGTTGAGGCTGACCCGCAACACCTTGCCCTTCGGCGCGTCCTGCCGCGAAAGCAGGTAGACCGCGTCGTCGGCCAAAGCGGCGCTCACGACCTTGTCTTGGAAGTGCGTGAGCTGCGTCCATTGACCGTCCGGCGCCATCAGCCAATGCGCGAATTCGCCGCCGTCGCCGTTGGCTACGCTCGCCAGAACCCAATCGGCCTTCTCGCCGTTTTCGAGTTCGACTTCGGCGACCTTCGGGAACGCTTTGCCGAGCACGAACGGATCTTTCGCAGGATCAGCGCCGAGTTCATGAAAGGCGATGTGCTGGTAGAAGTGACGGTCGGCCTCCGGGCGCTCCTTGCCTGGGTAGCGTGTGTACCAGAAGCCCTTGTCGTCCGCGCGCCACGCCAAGCTGCCGCCGCCGGTCGGATACTGGACGCGCGGCACGACCTCGCTGACTTGCTTGCCCGTCGCCACGTCGAACACGTGCACGGAACCGTCTTCGCTGCCGTTTTCGGACATGGAGATCGCGACGAGCTTGCCGCTGTGCGAGGGGACAAACCAGTCGATGGTCGTCGTTCCCTTGGGATTCAGCTTATTCGGATCGACGACGATGCGCGTGGTCGCAGGATCTCCCGACGCCGCCATCACAGCCAGCATCGGCTGTTGCTTCGGCGGTTGGTTATACATCGCGAAGATTCTGCCGGCCGCTGCGCGGAGCCGGTAATAGCTGGGCGACGTTGCCGTGATCAGTTTCGTGAGCTTGGTCTTCGTCGCGGCACGCATGGGCAGCGAATCGAGATAGGCGCGCGTGCGCACGCTCTGCGCCTGCGTCCACAACTTCACTGCCGGGTCGTCCGCGTTCTCTAGCCAGCGGTAGGGATCGGCCACCCTTTGCCCGTGATACGTGTCAATGACGATCTTGGCGGGCGTTGCTGGTACGGACATCTGCTCGGCGAGAACGGCGATCGGCAGCAAAAATTGCCCCGTCGCCAGGACGCCGAGCGCCGAAAAGAAGCCGAAATGCCGCGAGATACGCATTGCTGAAACCTCACTAAACTCAGGGCGATTCTGGTCCGCGTTCGATTTCAGGGGACCAGCTTTGAGCGGATGACGCAAGTCCGCTTGACGCCGGGGCGCATGCCCGGTTCATTCGCGCCCACCGTGCGGCGAAACGCCGGTCGCACCCTCCCAAACATGCGAAAACACGATCCATGAGCGAGCGAATTTCTCTTCTTGAAAGCTTGATCACAAAAGCCAAGCGATTGGGCGCGGAAGCGGCGGACGCCGTCGTCTTCGATTCCGCCTCGTCGAGCGTGTCATACCGTCTGGGCAAGCTCGAAGAAGTCGAACGGTCGGAATCGAGCGATCTGGGCTTGCGCGTCTTCATCGGTAAGCGCCAAGCCGCCGTCGCGTCGACCGACCTTTCGGCGCGCGCGCTCGACCAACTCGCGGAGCGCGCGGTCGCGATGGCGCGCACGACGCCTGAGGATCCCTATTGCGGATTGGCGCCGAAAGAGCTTCTGGCCAAAACATGGCCCGCGCTCGACCTGGAAGATCCGAACGAACCGTCGTCGGAACGGTTGGTCGAGTTCGCGCGCAACTGCGAAGGCGCGGCGCGCGAGGTCAAAGGCATCACGAACAGCGAGGGCGCCGGCGCGAGCTGGGGCCGAGGCGCGGTCGCGCTCGTCACAAGCGACGGGTTCGCCGGCGGCTATGCCTCGACGTCAGCATCGGTCTCGGTCAGCGTGCTTGCGGGCGAAGGCACGCATATGGAGCGCGACTACGATTTCGCCTCGGCGCATCACGTCGCCGATCTCGGTGATCCGCAAGCGGTGGGCGTGAGCGCGGCCGAACGCACGCTGAGGCGGTTGAACCCGCGGAAGGTGAAATCGCAGGCCGTTCCCGTCGTTTACGATCCGCGCGTATCGAACGGCATCGTCGGACATCTCGCGGGCGCCATCAACGGCATTGCGATCGCGCGGGGTACGTCGTTCCTCAAAGAAAAAATGGGCAAGCGGGTTTTCCCCGAAGGGACACGTATTGTCGACGATCCGCACATCGTGCGAGGCATTCGTTCAAAGCCGTTCGACGGCGAAGGTGTCGCCAACAAAGCGATGAACTTGATCGAAGACGGCGTCTTGAAGACCTGGCTGCTCGACAGCGCGGCGGCGCGCCAATTGGGCTTGACCTCGACGGGGCACGCCGCGCGCGGCACGGGCGGACCGCCCTCGCCTTCCACGAGCAACCTCTATCTGGTGCCGGGCAAGCCGTCGCCGGACGAGTTGATCGCCGACATCGCACAGGGATTCTATGTGACCGAATTGATCGGCATGGGCGTCAACGGCGTGACGGGCGACTACAGTCGTGGCGCGGCCGGTTATTGGATCGAGAACGGAAAGATCACCTATCCGGTGAGCGAGGTGACGATCGCAGGCAATCTGAATTCCATGTTTGCGAACATTCGCCCCGCAAACAACCTCGTCTTCAAGTACGGAACGAACGCGCCGACCTTGCGTATCGAAGGCATGACCGTTGCAGGAAGTCTTCTTGTAACCGCGGTGCGTGGGGCCGGCGCGATCGCGCGCGCCGGCTTCGCGAGCGTTTCGAAGACGTGGGAGAAATCGAAGGGCAATCCGGTCACGGAAACCGATCTCGCCGTCGACAAGTTCTTGAACGAGCGCTTGCGTGCGGTGCGGCCGGACTACGGGTGGCTGTCGGAAGAGACGACGGACACGCCGGAGCGACTGTCGGCGCCACGCGTGTTCATCGTTGATCCGATCGACGGCACGCTGTCCTTCATCAAGCGGACGCCGGAGTTCGTGATTTGCGCCGCCGTCGTTGCAGACGGCGCGCCCGTCGCCGCCGCGATTTACAACCCGATGACCGAAGAGATGTTCGCTGCCGTGCGCGGGGGCGGCGCCACGTTGGGCGGCGCGCCGATCTCAGTCAGCGCCCGCCGCGAACTCGAGGGCTGCCGCATGCTGGTCGCAAGCGACGTCATCGGCCATCCGGCTTGGCCGAGGCCTTGGCCGCCAATGGATATCGGCAAGCGCGCGTCGATCGCCTATCGGATGGCGCTGGTCGCGAACGGCGCGTACGACGCGATGATGGCGCTGTCGTCCAAGTGGGAATGGGACACGGCAGCGGGCGCGCTGGTCGTTCAGGAGGCTGGCGGGTTGGCGACGCTGCATACAGGCGCGCCGCTTCCCTACAACCAAGCCTCGCCGAAGCATCGCAGCTTGATCTGCGCCGGGCCGGCGCTGCATGCGGCGATCCTGGAGCGGACGGCGCCGATCAGACTGCCCGCTTGACGGCACGCGGGCGGCTGCGCCATCAACCCGGCCCACAACAGGGGTCCCCAGCGTCTATGGCCAAGCAGCTTCTGCACCTCGTGCTCGGCGGCGAACTTTCGTCGCTGGACAAGATTGAATTCCGCGACCTCGACAAGGTCCATCTCGTGGGGCTCTACCCCAGCTATGCGAAGGCCTATGACGCGTGGAAAGCGGCGGCCCAGGCAACTGTGGACAACGCTCATATGCGCTATTTCGTCGTGCATCTGCACAGGCTGCTCGATCCCGACGAAGAGCGCCGCCCCCGGAAGCCGAAGGCACCGGCGCGAAAGGCCGCGGCGCGCACCAAAACTGCGGCAAAGGGTGCCGGAACGCGGAAAAAGGCGGGCAACCGCGGGTAACCATCCGGCGCCTGCAGTTGTGGTTTCTTCCCCAAGCCGCGTGGTAGTTTCGCCGACTGCTTCAAAAAGACGGGCTGGCGGCGAGTAACGCGTGACGAAGACTGCGCTCAGCACAACTTCCAGTGCGAAGACCACGACCACGCGGCCGCTGTTGCGCCTGGCGCGGGATTTCGTGCGCCCGTACCAGGGAATCGTCGCGCTGATCATCGCCCTGATGGCGGTGGAAGCGGCGCTGACCGGCACGCTGGCCTATCTGCTGGACCCGGCCGTCAAGTCCCTGTTCCCGCCGCCGCCGGCGCGGCCCGATCCCGACATGCTGTTGCTCATCCCGGGCGCTTTGTTCGGCGTGATGGCGCTGAAAGCGAGTGTCTCCTACGTCAGCGGCGTGTCGCTCGCGCGTGTAGGGCAAGGCGTCATCAACGACGTGCAGGTCGCGATGTTCGCGAAAGTCACGCGCTATGACCTGGCGAAGCTCAACGCGATGCATTCGGGCCAGTTCGCGGCCCGCTTCCTCAACGATGCCATGCTCATCCGCGAGAGCGTGACGCGCTCGGTTCAAGGCATGGTGCGCGACATCCTGACCATCGTGGGTCTCAGCGTCGTCATGTTCATCCAGGACTGGCCGCTGGCTCTCATGCTTTGCACCGTCCTGCCGCTCACGGCGCTCTACACGCTCAATCTCGGCCGCAAGAGCAACAAGGCGGCTGCGCGCAGCATGGCGTCAACCGGCGACCTGGCGACTCACCTGTCCGAGACGCTGGACGGACGCCGCGTGGTCAAAGCGTACCGGATGGAGGACCACGCCATCGCCCGTGCAGCCCACATCGTCGGGGAGCGGATGAAGTTCCTGATGAAGGGCGCCAAGGCGCGGGCGGCGGCGACGCCCTCGGCGGAGGTGCTGGCAGGCGCGGGGATCGCGGCCGTGATCACTTACGCCGCGTTGCGCGGGATGGATCTTGCGAGCTTCATGTCGTTCATGGCGGCGATGATGCTGTCCTATCAGTCGATCCGGTCATTGTCGGCCTTTTACACCGCCGTGTCGGAAGGTTCGGCGGCTGCGGAACGTGCCTACGCTTTGCTCGATGCGCCGAGCGACGTCCGCGACACAACAGGCGACACGTTGAAACTTGCGGCGGCGCCCAACCGCGCGAGCATCGCGTTCAAGAACGCATCGTTCGAATACGGCGCGGCGATTCCCGCACTCCAGGACGTTTCGTTCGAGGTTCCAGCCGGCAAGACCGTCGCGCTGGTCGGCCCATCGGGCGCGGGCAAGAGCACCATTCTCAATTTGATCCTTCGCTTCTACGACGTCACGGGCGGGGCGATCGAAATCGACGGGCAGGACGTCCGCAACGTCACGGTCGGTTCGCTGCGCGACGCGATGGCGTTGGTGACTCAGGAACCGTTCCTGTTCGACGAGACGATCGCCGACAACATCGCGTGCGGAAAGCCCGGCGCGACGCGCGCCGAGATCGAGGCGGCGGCGAAAGCAGCCGACGCGCATACGTTCGTCATGGGACTTGCCCAGGGATATGAAACGCGCGTCGGCGAAGCAGGCGTGCGGCTTTCCGGCGGCCAGCGGCAGCGGATCGCGATCGCCCGCGCGATCCTGAAGAACGCGCCTATCCTGCTGCTCGACGCGGCGACGTCGTCGCTCGACAACGAGAGTGAGCGCGCCGTGCAGGACGCACTCGCCGAACTGATGAAGGATCGTACGACGCTCGTCATCGCGCACCGGCTGTCGACAATCGCGGACGCGGACAAGATCATCGTTCTTGCCCAAGGACGCGTCGTCGAACAGGGGACACACGGCGAGTTGCTGGCGCGCGGCGGCCTATACGCGCGGCTCTACCGCACGCAGTTCGCGGAGACCCGCGGCGCGCCGGCGGCGGTCGCCGAGTAGCCGCCGATGCTCAAGGACACGTGGCGACGCATTCGAAAGTCCGATGCCCTGCGGGCGGTCGGGTGCTGGATTGCGGCGCAGTACATACGGCTCGTCTGGGCGACGGGACGCTGGGAGATCAAGAACGCCGCGACGCCCGAACGGTTCTGGCGCGAGCGCAAGCCCTTCATCATCGCGTTCTGGCACGGACGCCTGTTGATCCTGCCGGCGATGTGGCCGACGACGGCGAAGATCTCGATGTTGATTTCGATGCACCGCGACGGCGAACTTATTGCACGCGCCATCGGTTATTTCGGGCATGGCACGGTGCGCGGCTCGGCGGCGAAGCCAGGCTCGAACAAGGACCGCGGCGGGGCAGCCGCCTTGCGCGGCATGCTGAAAGCGCTGAAAGCGAACGAGTATGTCGGGATCACGCCCGACGGGCCGCGCGGGCCGCGCATGCGCGCCTCCGACGGCATCGTGACGGTCGCGCGCGTC
>QKCS01000155.1 GCA_003246795.1 Alphaproteobacteria bacterium | reverse complement strand
CCATCTGCGCGAGCCGCTGGCGCGGGTTGGTGTCGACGATCGCCGGAATACCGTCGGTGCGCCCGCGCAAAGCCTCGCCGCCCAAGACGGCGACCGCGCCCCTCGCGACGGCATCGGAAACGAACGCGGCGCCGTCGACTTTGGCGCCCGCAAGTGCGGCGAACAGATGATTGGGTTTCACGGCGCGGCTGTCGGCAGTCACGCCCGCGATCTCAGGATCGTTTCCCGACACGGCGACGTTGGCGAGCGCGCTCAGTCGCATGGCCGTCAGTGGAGGTCTTCGTACGAAGCCATTGTGGTGGCGGGACGCTCGGGTTCGGTGGGGGAGACGGCGACGTTGAGCATCGGCGCGATGCGCGCGATCACTTTGCCCGCCGTCGGCGCCGCGGTCCAGCCCGCCGTGGCGAACCCGGCCGTCGATTCGTTTCCCTTCGGTTCGTCGAGCACGATCAACACCAGATACAAGGGCTTGCGCGCCGGAAACACGCCCATGAACGAGGACAACAGCCGCTTCTCCGCATAGCCGCCGGCGACGGCCTTCTCAGCGGTTCCCGTCTTGCCGCCGACAGGATAACCCGCGACGTCAGCCTTCGTGCCAGTGCCCTCCGTCACGACCATGCGCAATAGGTCGCGCATTTGAGCACTGGTTTCTTCGCTGACGACGCGCGTGAACGGCACAACCGCGCCCTCCTCCCGCTTCAACATCGTCGGCTTCATCAGCTTGCCGCCGTTCACGAGTGCCGCGCCCGCGACCGCCACGTGCAAGGGCGTGATCGCGATACCGTGGCCGTAGGCGACCGTCATCGTCTTCAGCTCGTTCCACCGCCTGGGAACGATGGGTCGGCCCACTTCCTTGATCTCGCTCACGATCGGCGTCAGCAACCCGAACTTCGCGAGATACGCCTTTTGCGTCGTCGTACCGACCTCAAGCGCCATCTTCGCCGCCCCGATGTTCGACGAGTGGACAAAGATCTCCGGCACGTTGAGCAGCCGGTTCTCGGGGTGGAAGTCCGAAATCGTGAAGCGGCCAACCGTGATCGGATTCGTGGCGTCGAACTGGCTGGTCAGCGTCACCTTTTGCGAGTCGAGCGCCATCGCAGTCGTGAACGACTTGAAGGTCGACCCCATTTCATAGACGCCGAGCGTCGCGCGGTTGAACAACGCACTCTTCGGCGCCTCGCCCGGTTCGTTCGGATCGAAGTCGGGCAACGAGGCGAGCGCCAAGATTTCGCCGGTCTTGACGTCGAGAACGATCCCGGACGCCGCCCGCGTCTGGAACGTCGCCATGGCACCCGCAAGTTCGTCCTGAAGCGCGTGCTGAATGCGCAAATCGAGCGAAAGTTCCACCACGCCGCCGCGGTTGCGCCGTTCGAGGATCAACTCCTCAGCCCCGCGCTCGACACCGGCAAGGCCATGATTGTCGACATCGACGTAACCCAAGGCGTGCGCCGCCGTTCGCCCGTTCGGATAGACGCGCCGCGGCTCCGAGCGGAAATGCAGACCGGGATTGCCGAGCCGCCGCACGGCTTCCTGCTGGCGCGGCGTCAGGTTGCGCTTGATCCAGACGAACGCCTGGCGCGTGGCAAGCCGCTTCGTCAACACCGGAACGTCGGTATCGGGAAACACGGTCGCGACCGCTTCCGCCGTCTCGGTCGGATCCCAGATGACGCGCGCGTCCGCATAGAGCGAGGCCGCCTGAAGATCCGTCGCCAGAATCTCCCCGCTCCGGTCGACCAGGTCGGCCCGGAAATAGGACATCGTGCTTTCGACGCGCACCGATTTCCGCGCCACGCTCTCGCGCAGCATTGTCACCTCGATCAAGCGGCCGAACAGGATCGCGAACACGACCGCGAAGGCGCCCATCGCAAAGACGAGCCGGCCGCGCGTGCGCGCCATCGCGGCCTTCGCGACGCCTTCGAGCGTGATGTGTTCGTCGTACGTCATGGCTTCACGTCACCGTCAAGCGAGGGTTTCGGGCGCGGCATCGGAACGTCGGTGACGACGCGCGGCGGCAAGTCGGCCGCCTCAACGACCGGCGGCGAACCGGGCTCGAGCGCCGCAGCCGTGTCCTTGAGCGGCAGCGAGGCCATCACGACGATCTGGGATGCGCCCGTCGGCGTCAGCGCCAGATGACGCCGCGCGAGCGCTTGCAGCCGGTCGGGTTGGCTGAGATACGTCCACTCGGCCTTGAGCACGCGGATCGCTTCCGCTTCCTTCGCGACCGCCTTCTTCAGGTCGGCAAGTTCGTGCTCCTGCGCCTTCACCCGGTGAACGCCGTTGTAGAGCTCGAAGCTGACGAGCACGAGCAAGCCCACGCTGACGGCGCTCAAGAACCGGATCATGCGCGCATCTCCGGAAGCACGCCGGCCGCGACCGCATCGAAGGGAATGGCGGGCGCCGCCGTTCGGGTCGCCGAGCGCAGCTTCGCCGAACGCGCCCGCGGGTTGCGCGTGATTTCGACTTTGCTGGGCGCAATGGCGCGTTTGGCCGTCACTTCGAACGAGGCCGCCGGTCCGTTCGACGCCCTCGGCGGCAAATGGCGCGACGCGTGCACGACGCGGCCCGAACGTTCCTGCAGGAACCGCTTCACCATCCGGTCTTCAAGCGAATGGAACGACACAACGGCGAGCCGGCCGCCGGGTCTCAACAATTGCTCGGCCGCCGAAAGCCCGCGCGCCAGCTCGCCGAGTTCGTCGTTCACGTAGATGCGCAGCGCTTGAAACGTGCGCGTTGCCGGATGGATCCCGTTCGCCCCGCGCCCAATCGCCTTCGCGCAGATGTTGGCAAGCTCGAGCGTGCGCGTGATCGGCCCCTTGGCCCGCGCCGCCACGATCGCGCGCGCGATTGCATGGCTCCGCTCTTCCTCGCCATAGACATAGAAAATGCCCGCGAGCGCCTGTTCGCTATACGTATTGACGATCCCTTCGGCCGAAATCCCGGTCGAACCCATCCGCATGTCGAGCGGACCGTCCGCCTGGAACGAAAAGCCGCGTTCCGCTTCTTCCAGCTGATCCGATGACATGCCGAGATCGAGCGCAATGCCGTCGACCGCATCGACGCCCTGCGCCGCCAAGAGCTGCACCATCGCGCCGAACGTGCCGCTGATGAGAGTGAGGCGCCCCGGGAACTCGCGCACGATCGAGGCCGCGCGCGCAATCGCGGACGGATCGCGGTCGATGCCGTAGACGGAGCACCGCGCCGAACGCAGCAGCGCGCGCGAATATCCGCCGCCGCCGAACGTACCGTCGACCATGACATCGCCGTCGCGTGGGCTGAGCGCCGCGACGACTTCCTGCACCATCACCGAGATATGAGACGTCGTTTCGTTCACGGCTTCGCTCCGCCGTTGCCGGTTGCGCGCAGATGACCGCCCCGTTCCTTCGTCGCGCGCCGCGCCTTCATCTTGCGCTCTTCGAGCGCTTGCGGTTCCCACACTTCGAAATAGCTGCCGAGCCCGATGAACGCCGCCGTCTCACCGATCTGCGCATAGCGCAAGAGGTTTTCCGGAAAGGTCACGCGCCCTTCGGTGTCGACGGTCAATTCCACCGTGTCGCCGAGCAGCGTGTAGGCGAAGTCGTTGTGCAGTTCGCCCGTTGGGTCGTGATCGTCGACCATGCCGTGGAGCGTCGCGATCCACGCCGGTCCGCCGGCGACGATCGCGGGTCCCGACGTCGCGACGCGCGCATAGATCGTGCGCGCCTCCTGCTCTTCCAGGATCTCGCGAAACCGCGCCGGCACCGAAACGCGCCCCTTGGCGTCAATCTTG
>QKCS01000347.1 GCA_003246795.1 Alphaproteobacteria bacterium | reverse complement strand
GATGCGTCTTGCACAGCTTCGCGAGGTCGCCCGGCTGGATCGCGCCCTCCAAGAGCGAGAACGCCGAATGCACCCGCAAATGCACAAAATTCGCGCGACCAGACGCCATCGATACCTCTTGCCGACCGAGGAACGCGCTAGCCCACATTCGCTTGGTTCACGCGGAGTCGCGGAGACGCGGACGGAGGCAGGCCGTTGACGATCCGTTGCAGACCTTCCTTCATCGAAGCTGCGCCGAAGTTCACCAACAGGCCTACGGGCAGTTTCAGGAGCCGAAGATAGGTGAGCAGCTGTTTGGGGTGCACGGCCAAAAGCCGTTCGACCGACTTGATTTCCACAACGACGCGCGCATCGACGAGAAGGTCCGCGCGAAGCGCATCTTCGAAAACGAGACCGTCATATTCGAACGTGATTGGTTGCTGCCGCGCAACGCTCAACCCGCGGCGCTCCAAATCGCGCGCCAGGACGGTTTCGTACGCCGATTCCAGAAGTCCTGGCCCCAACGCTGAGTGAATCTTGACGCAAGCATCGACAATCTGTCCCGTTACGTCATCACGCGCTCTTCCCGCCACCGCACCCTCTCCGCGAACTCCGCGACTCCGCGTGCATCAATTCGGCGGCAATTGTTCTATCTTTGTTCTTGTCATGTCAAGGCCGGTCGGCTTCAAGCCTTGATCTTGCCTGCGTCGATCAGCTTGCCGTCGTGGAGCAGCCAGGTGCGGTCCATCTTCACCGCCATTTGCAGATTGTGCGTGGCGATGAGGGCCGCGACCCCGCGCGCGCGGCAGAGTTCGACGAGCACGCTGAACACCATGTCGGCGGTCTTGGGATCGAGATTGCCGGTCGGCTCGTCGGCGAGCAGGAGCCGCGGCTGGTTGGCGAGTGCGCGCGCGATCGCGACACGCTGTTGTTCGCCGCCCGAAAGCTTCGCCGGCCGGTGCGTCGCGCGCTGCGACAGCCCCACCATTTGCAACAGACGCTTGGCCAGCGCTTCGGACTCGCGCGGTTTCTTGCCGCCGATCAGCTGCGGCATCACTACGTTCTCGAGCGCGTTGAACTCCGGCAGCAAGTGATGGAACTGATAGACGAAGCCCAAATCCTCGCGCCGGATGCGCGTGCGCTCCGCGTCGTCCAACCGCGAACAATCGCGCCCGCTGATGAAGACGGCGCCCGACGACGGCGGCTCCAGCAGCCCGCAGATGTGCAAGAGCGACGACTTGCCCGAGCCCGACGGACCGACGAGTGCCACCACCTCGCCCGGCATGATCTGCCCCGTGGCGCCGCGGAAGATTTCGAGCGTCTCGCTGCCCGAACCGAACACGCGCGACACGTCTTTCAGCGCCAATGCCGGCGCGCTCTGCGCCCGCGCGCGCGGTTCCGACGACTGCGTCTGATAGAGCGGCTCACTCATAGCGAAGCGCTTCCACCGGATCGAGCCGCGCGGCCCGCCACGCGGGATAGATCGTCGCAAGAATGGAGATCGTGAGCCCCGCGACGACGACGACCGCCACTTCGCCCGTCTCCATCTTCGCGGGCAGGCGGCTCAGGAAGTAGATCGCCTCGGGGAAGAGGTCCGCGCCGGTCGCCCACATCAGGAACTGCCGGATGGATTCGATGTTGAGGCAGAAGAGCACGCCGATGACGAACCCGGCGAACGTGCCGACCACGCCGATCGCCGAACCCGAGATCAGGAACACGCGCAGCACCGTGCCCGACGTCGCGCCCATCGTGCGCAGGATGGCGATGTCGCGCGTCTTGTCCTTCACCATCATGATCATGCCGGAGATGATGTTGAACGCGGCGACCACGATGATCAGCGAAAGGATCAGGAACATCACCGTGCGCTCGACCTGCAGCGCGCCGAAGAACGTCGCGTTCACTTGCCGCCAGTCGACGAGGCGCATGGTACGCGGCACCACGCCGTAGATGGCCTCGCGCGTCTGATCGATGTCGTCGGGGTTGTCGACCATGATCTCGATCCCGGTCACCGATTTGCCCATGTTGAAATAGGCCTGCGCTTCGGCGAGCGGCATGAAGACGACGCCGGAATCGTATTCCGACATGCCGACGTTGAAGGTGCCCGCGACCGTGTAGGCCTTCGCCCGCGGCGTGACGCCGAACGGCGTGACGTTGCCGCGCGGCGCGAGCAGCGTCATCGTCATCCCCGGCAGGATGCCCATGCGCTCGGCGAGGCGCCGGCCGATCAGGACGCTGGAATTGTTGGTGCGAAAGCGTTCGAGCGCGTTGGGCGTCAAGGAGTTCGCGACGAGCTTCACGTTCGGAACGTCCGACGGCCGGATGCCGCGCACGAGCACGCCCGGCGACGCGCCGGCGGCGGTCGCGAGCGCCTGCCCCTCGACCAGCGGCGTCACGCGCACCACGCCCGGCACGGTCGCCAGCTTCTTGGCGAGCGGCTCCCACCCTTCGAGCGAGTTGCCCATGCCTTGGACGACGAGATGCCCGTTGAACCCCAAGATCTTGCCCATGAGTTCCTCGCGGAACCCGTTCATCACCGCCATGACGATGATGAGCGTCGCGACGCCGAGCGCGATGCCCGAGAGCGAAAACCCGGCGATGACGGAGATGAAGCCTTCCTGCCGCCGCGCGCGGAGATAACGCCCCGCGAGCATCCACTCGAAGTACGAGAACGGCGACGTGCCGCCGCCGTTTCGCCGCGCGCGCACCATGCGGGGCTGGGAACGTTGCACGTCGACCTGGTTCATCAACTCCGGCTCGTGAACATCTTCACTGCGGCGTCGGGCGAAAGGCTTTGCCGCTCGCCCGTCTTGCGGTTCTTGATCTCGACCTCGCCCTTGGCGAGCCCGCGCGGCCCCACGATGACCTGCCACGGCAAGCCGATCAGGTCGAACGTCGAGAACTTCGCCCCTGCCCGCTCCTCGGTGTCATCATACAGGACTTCGACGCCGGCGTTGCCGAGTTTTTGGTAAACGTCCTCGCAAACCTCGCGCGTTTTCGGGTCATCGGCCTTCAAACTGATCAGACCGACCCGATATGGCGCGACGCTTTCGGGCCAAATGATGCCGGCCTCGTCGTGGCTCGCTTCGATGATCGCGCCCACGAGCCGCGACACGCCGATCCCGTAGGAGCCCATCTCGACGAAGATGTCTTCGCTCTTCGGCCCCGTGACCTTCGCGCCCATCGGCTTCGAATACTTCGTGCCGAAATAGAAGATGTGCCCGACCTCGATGCCGCGCGCGGCGAGCTGCTTGTCCGCCGGAATCTTCGCGAACGCGTCCGCGTCGTGCTTCTCGTCGGTCGCCGCATAGAGCGACGTGCGCTCGCGGATGATGGGCTCCAGGTCGCCGTCGTAGTCGACGTTCTCCGGCACCGGCATGTCGACCAGGTCCTTGTGGCAATAGACTTGGCTCTCGCCCGTCTCCGCCAAGATGATGAACTCGTGCGAGAGGTCGCCGCCGATCGGCCCCGTGTCCGCCTTCATCGGCACGGACTTCAGCCCCAGGCGCGCGAACGTCCGCAAGTAAGCGACGAACATCTTGTTGTACGAGCGCCGCGCGCCCGCCGCGTCCAGGTCGAACGAATAGGAATCCTTCATCAGGAACTCGCGCCCGCGCATCACGCCGAAGCGCGGCCGGATCTCGTCCCGGAACTTCCACTGAATGTGATAGAGGATGCGCGGCAGGTCCTTGTACGACTTCACCGACGCGCGAAAGATGTCGGTGATCAGCTCCTCGTTCGTAGGCCCGTAGAGCAGATCGCGCTCGTGCCGGTCCTTGATGCGCAGCATCTCCTTGCCGTAG
>QKCS01000192.1 GCA_003246795.1 Alphaproteobacteria bacterium | reverse complement strand
CGTTGATGCACTCAAATACTACCGTGCCGTCGCGACGGAAGCAGTCGCGAGGCAGCGGCTGGAACCCATTATGATCTCCAGCATGCGCGGCGTCGTCGGCCGCAACCCGTTCGTGGACATTCTCTCTGCCGAACGCGCCAACCTAATGCGCGCCATCCGCGATCAGATGCGCCGCTCGGCGGCGGGTCTCGGGATTGAGGTCGTCGACGTCCGAATCCGCCGTGCGGACTTACCGAAAGAAAACCTGGAGGCGGTCTTCGGGCGCATGCAGACCGAGCGCCAGCGGGAGGCTGCGGGCATTCGCGCCACAGGCGACGAAGAGGCGCAAGGCATTCGTGCCGCGGCGGATAAGGAGGTCACGATCATCCGGGCGAACGCGACCAAGAAATCGGAGATTCTACGCGGCGAAGGCGATGCGGAGCGCAATCGCATTCTGGGCGCAGCCTACGGGCGCGACCCGGAGTTCTTCGAGTACTACCGCACGCTCAAGGCCTACGAGCAGTCGATGTCGGGAAGCAACACGACGATGGTGATTTCGCCCGACAGCCCCTTCTTCAAATATTTCCAGAAGGGGCAGGGCGGGCGCTGATCGCGGCGTAAACCTATTCTTTACCGCACGCGGCGCTGATCTAACGGTCGGCGCCGCGTTTGTTTTCGGCGACCGCAAGGGGGCTCGATTGATCAGAGTTTTCGGTGCGTTGACGATCGGTCTTGTGGCGTTTGCCGGGGTGGCGCAGGCGCGTTCGGCGCCTGATGGGTTTGCGCCCTTGGTCGAACAGCTGTCGCCCATGGTCGTCAATATCTCGACGGAGAAGCCGCTGCGCGGAAACGCGCGCAAGCCCGAGGCGGCCGTGCCCTTTGTCCTTCAGCGCAGCGGTGCCGCTTCGCCGTCGCGTTCGCTGGGATCCGGGTTCGTGATCGATCCGTCGGGTCTCATCGTCACCAACAATCACGTCATCGAGGGTGCGCGCGAGATCACGGTCGGCCTTCACGACGGCACGCGGTGCGGCGCCAAGGTCGTCGGCCGTGACGAGAAGACGGACATCGCCTTGCTCAGGATCGTCAACGCGAAACCGCTCGCGGCGGCGACGTTCGGCGATTCGGATCAGGCTAAGGCCGGTGATTGGGTCTTGGCAATCGGCAATCCGTTCGGCCTCGGCGGCAGCGTGTCGGCCGGTATCATCAGCGCGCGCAACCGACAACTCGACGCCGAGCTCTATGACGATTTCATTCAGACCGACGCCGCGATCAACCACGGCAATTCCGGCGGCCCGCTGTTCGACATGGAGGGCCATGTGATCGGGTTGAACTCGGCGTTGTTGTCGCCGACCGGCGGGTCCATCGGTATCGGATTCGCGATCCCCTCCAACACCGTCAAGACGGTGGTTGCACAATTGAAGCTCCACGGGCGGGTGCGGCGCGGCTGGATCGGGGCGAACGTGTTGGACGTGGCGCCCGGTTCACACGGGGCGCTGATCGGTCATGTAACGCCTGGGGGGCCTGCGGCGAAAGCAGGGCTTCTGGCCGGCGATGTCGTCAAGCGCATCGACGGGGCGGACGTCGCCGACTCGCTTGCCATGCAGAAGCTGGTGGTCGAGTCCCAGATCGGGCGGAAGCTGGACGTGAGCGTCGTGCGCAAGGGCAAGGCCCGGGCGCTGACAGTGCCGGTGGCGCGTCGGCCCGACTGATCTGCTGCTGCAATGGTTGCTGCCTTCCTAACGGCGCCCCGACGCTAGGCACCCGTTAACCCGGCGCGCGCGACTATCGGCGTGCCATGGGCGGCTTGTTTGGTCCTTCCGGTCTGCAAACTCTGCCGACCTTCGATTTCTCCGTGCTTGGAAGCTATTACCAAGCGCAGATACAGTTGCGCGCGCCGCCGGCGACCGCGAGCCAGTCGACGGGCGCGCAGGACACCGTGTCCTTTGCGCCGTGGGACAAGAAGTCGGATGCGACGGCGATCTCGCGCCTCAAGGACGCCTTGACGGCAAGTTCCTTCATCGACATCCGCGACAGCGATTTCGAGAACGCCAGCATCGATTCCGAAGAGCGCAAATTGTTTGCGATGTATAAGGCGTTGTCGCGTCTGCAGGCGTTGGCGTCGCGCGCGGCACAGGATTCCACGCCCGAAGGCGAACTCATCGGGCTCAGCAAGCGCGTAAAGGCGGGGTTGGGCGAGGTGAAGTCCTATCTCGGCGATACGAGCTTCGACGATCTGACGCTGTTGTTCGGCAAGCGGCAATCGAAGGCCGAGTCGGCGCTGACCGTCGCGCGGGCGCCGTCGAAATATGTGGGGCCGAAGCTCGTGTCGGGGGCGGCGACGAGCGTCATTCCCGGATTGACCGGAACGGAAGTCTTCACGATCTCGATTGCCAAGAGCACGGGCACGACGGACGTCGCGATCGACTTGTCGCAGATCTCCGGCGACCTGTCCGTCACCAACGTCATCGACTACATGAACGCGCAGCTTTCCGCTGGCGGTTTCTACACGCGCTTCACGACGAACATCTTCGAAGGCAAAAAGGCGACCGATCCGAAGAACTACGGCATCGGCGTCCAGACGACCGTCTCGGAACGCGTGACGTTCTCGGCGGCGGTGTCGTCGCCGGCGGTCTACGTCGCGGGCATCAAAGGTTCGGGCGCCGAGCAAACGGGACAACTCCTGAAGCTCACTGACCAAGGTTCGAGTGTTTCGACGAACTTCGACACGAAGATCGCGCCGGATTCCGGCATTGCCGACGTGCGCGCGACGACGTCGGATTCGAACGGCAACGTCTATGTCGTGGGCGCCGTCACGGGCGATCTCGGCGCGGGGATCGTGCAGGGCGACCAGGACGTCTATCTGCGCAAGTACGACGCGGCCGGCCAACTCATCTGGAGCCGCCTGTTGGGTTCGTCCGAGCGCGCGAGCGGGTTCTCGGTCGCAACCGATTCGGACGGCAACGTGGCGATCGCGGGCAAGGTCACGGATCATCTGACGTCGTCAGCAATCGGCGGCGGCGACGACACGTTCGTCACGAAGTTCGATTCGACGGGGCGCGAAGTCTTCACCCGCCAGATCGCGCCGGTGTTCGACGATCAGGCCAACGCGTTGGCGTTCGACGCCGACGGCTCACTCTACGTCGCCGGACAGACGAAGTCGGCGATGGCGTCGGGCGTCACGAACGGCGGCGGCAGCGACGCCTATCTGATGAAGCTGACGTCGGCGGGCAGTTTGGACTATGTACGCCAGTTCGGCGGGACCGGCGACGACCGCGCGACGGCGCTCAGCATCGACGGCAACGGCGATGTCGTGCTCGGGACCGTCGAGGCGGGCACGGCGAAGGTGCGCAAGCTGCTTTCGACCGACGGCACGTCGGATCCCGTGTGGGAAGTTTCTCTGGGTTCGCTCGGACAAGGACAACTGAGTTCGCTCGCAATCGAGGGCGGTTCAGTCTACGTTGCGGGCTCGACGAACAACGCGGCGCTGACCGCGGGCGGGCAGGCCTCGATCGTGACCGCGCACAGCGGCGGCGAGGACGCGTTCGTCTTCAAGATCGACGACGCCGGAACCTCGGCGACGGCCGCGTTCGTGACCTATGTCGGCACGTCGAAGAACGACGGCGGCGCAGGGATCGTGGCGTCGGGCGGCGCGGTCTATCTCACGGGCTCGACGAGCGGCAATCTTCAGGGCGGTGCGGTGCCGTCGGCGACGAACGGGTATGTGACCAAGCTCGATTCAAGCGGCGCGCGCGTCTGGACCTATCAGTACGAGAACGCGGACGGGCCCGCGGCGGCGCGCGCGGTGACGGT
>QKCS01000327.1 GCA_003246795.1 Alphaproteobacteria bacterium | reverse complement strand
CTTTGGTCTAGCGGAATTATGAATGTTTTGTGAAACGGCGAATTGGTCGCAGCAGAACTGTCGCCGGAAGCGTGGTGGAGGTCGGAGCGCTCGCCGCGGCGGCGAATGCCGTCACGATAAAAGGGTGGGCGCGGGGCCCGCCCAGTGTGAGGGCATTCACGGAGGTAGTCAGGCACTGAACTCGAATTGTGACAGTGAACGCTGCGGATCCAAACGCCGGCGGTCACCAATTCCGTGATCGTGACGGGCGACATTCACTCGCTCGGGGTCCACGACGTGAAGGCGGACTTTCGAAAGCCGGAGTCCGCGACGGTCGCCGCGGAACTCGTCGGCACGTCGATCAGTTCGGCTGGCGTGCCGTATGAGCTGTTCGCGAAGTTCTTGCCGCAGAACCCGCACGTCAAGCCGCAAGCGGGGCTACATCCTGTGCGAGGCGGGTCGGAAAACGATGACCGCCGACCTTCGCATCGTCGATGAGATTCGCGAACGGACACTCAGGACGGCTCGTTGGGGCGGTTCGTTATCGAAGCTGGCCGGCCGGGTGCACTTAAAGCTTAGTGACTGCGGCGCTGCACGCCAAACGTGCGTAGCACGTCGGCGGCGGGAAGGGATTCATTTACTACACGCGAAGGCTGCGCCATTCAGAATTCCGAAGGCCGTTCTAGTTGATAATTCCGATACGGGGCGGGTAGATGGCCGCCCGCTGGCTCGATAGATTTACGGGCTCGTTGGGTGGTTCAGAGCGGGTTCTTAGGGGCGCTGGATGGGTAGGCGTTTGCTGTTTCTCGGCCTGTTGTGTCTTATGTTCGCGCCGTGGACGCATGCACAGCCGGCGGAGGAAGACGAGGGCAGTTTCGGTTCGCCGATGCTCGAAGCGCCGCCGCGCGATGAAAGCGGCCCGCTCGCGAAGGCCGCCAAGGATCAAGGTGTCCCCACTGCGTCGACTGGCGACACGATGTTCGTCGGCGGCACGATGAGCGAGGAGAGCACGCCGACCGACGGGTCGCGCCTCAAAGGTTACGTCGACGGGTTGATGGCGGGCCTGATCACGTCGGGCGAATTTCCCGGCGCTTCCGTGCTCGTGATCCAGGACGGCGCCATCGCGTTGAAAGCTGGCTACGGTTATGCTGATCTTCGAGCGCGCATTCCCGTCAATCCCGACCGCACGCGGTTTCGCGTCGCGTCGATCTCAAAGCTGTTCACGGCGACGGCCATCATGCAGTTGGCCGAGCAGGGGAAGCTCAATCTGAACGCCGACGTGAACACTTATCTCGCCGGATTCAAGATTCCCCCGACTTATCCCGAACCGGTCACGCTCTCCAACATTCTCACGCACACGGCTGGGTTCGACGATCAGTACGTCGGCCTGGCGGCGCCGTTGTCGTCGATGATCGAACCGCTAGGTCAGTATCTGGCGCGAACCATGCCGCCGCGGGTGCTGCCGCCGGGCAAGATGTTTTCCTATTCCAATCACGGCATGGCACTTGCCGGGCACGTGGTGGAGACCGTGAGCGGTCAAGAGTTCGGCGCCTACATTCAGGAAAACATATTCACGCCGCTGGGTATGACGTCGTCGACGTTCGGCGTGCCCTATCCGCTGCCGCAGGACATCGCCGTTCCTTACTTCAAGGGCGGCAAGGAGGACGGCTTCACTCGGGCAGAGCTCGACCGAATCCGCGGCGGGCCGGCAGGCGACTTGATCACGACTGCCGGCGACATCGCGAAGTTCATGCTCGTGCAAATGAACAACGGAGTCTACGGCGACGACGAACACCTCCTTTCCGAACCGACGATCGAAAAGATGCAGGCGCGCCATTTCGGGGAGATCGATGGGCTCGACGGTTGGGCTTACGGCTTCAAGGAAGGGCATCGCAACGGCGTGCGTTGGATCGGTCATGACGGGTCGTGGCTTGGTTTCTGTGCGCAGCTCGTGATGGTGCCTTCACAGAAGACGGGGTTCTTCGTCGTCTACAACGCCGATTGCCACTTCTCGGCCAGCGCCTCGTTGCGCAAGTCGTTCTTCGATCTCCTGTGGCCGCCGAAGGACGAGATCGTTGCGCAGGTCACGCCGAATTCCGAGATGCGCGCGCGATCGGTCGCCGGCACATATATGGCCGTGCGCCGGGCGCGGTCCGACTTCACCGTGATGGCTGCGGCAGCGACGCAGGTGTCGGTCAAGGCGCCGGGCGACGGCGAGTTGCTTGTTCGTATTCCACGGGCAGGGCGCGACTTACGGTTCCTGCCGCGCGCGGACGGGACGTGGATCAACCCGGATTTTCAGTGGAAGGCCGCCGCGCTTGTCGACGGCAGCGGGCAGGCGACGCAGTTCGTGCTCGACTCCTTCGTCTATGACCGCGTGATTGGGGCGAGCGAATGGGCCATCTGGTCGGTGGCACTCGGTATCGTCGTCGCGATCTGCCTGATGGTTCTTTGGGGTTGGGCGAACGGGTTTCTAAGCCGGCAGTTCTTCGGCGAGCCGCAGGCCGTGATCACGTTCATGCCGCGGATCGTCGCGTTCCTTGCAGCTGGCCTGACCGTCGTCGCTTTGGTCGGCATGTCGGCGCTCTTAAGCGAGCAAGTGCCGCTCGACATCATTCACGGACCGACGCCGATGTTGTTGGTTCTACTGTCGGTACCGGTGGCGATCTTGGTTCTCGTGATCCCGATGATCGTGTGGAGCATTTCGGGGTTCGGGACCGGCGGGCGGGCGCGTACGGCGCAGGCGGGATATGCAGTGCTGACGATCGCGATCCTCGTGTTCCTAGCGTTCTGCTGGCAGTGGGGTCTGCATCCGTTCGCTTTAAAATACTGAAGCTCACGCCCGCCTCGGCATGGGCTTTTGTGCGCACTGGGCCCGTGCGATGCTTGACGAATGCTTAATGATCTGAAGAAGCTGATCGAACGGTCGGAACGTGCGGTGGTGTTCACGGGCGCGGGAATATCGACTGAATCCGGGATTCCGGACTTTCGAAGCCCGGGTGGGATCTGGAGCAAGAACCGCGTCATCTATTTCGACGAGTTCGTGAACTCGCGCGCGGCGCGCGTCGAGGCATGGACGCGGCTGTTCGATGGACGGGCGACGCTCAAGAAGGCGACGCCGAATGCCGGTCACCGCGCGGTGGCGCGTCTGGTCGAACAGGGCAAGGTCAGCGACGTCATCACGCAGAACATCGACGGCCTGCATCAGGCGGCCGGTGTGCCAGCTGACAAAGTGATCGAGGTGCACGGCAACGCGACCTATGCAAAGTGCCTCGACTGCGGGCTACGCCACGAATTCGACGATATCGAACCTGCGTTCGTGGCAACGAAGGAACCGCCGATCTGCAAATCGTGCGGGGGCATCGTGAAGTCCGCCACGATTTCCTTCGGCCAGTCGATGCCCGAAGCCGAGATGGAGCGGGCGGGGGAAGCGGCACTTTCCTGCGATCTTTTTCTTGCGGTCGGATCGTCGCTCGTCGTTTACCCCGCGGCCGGTTTGCCGATTGCGGCGAAGCGGTACGGTGCGAAGCTCGTGATTCTCAATCGGGATCCGACGGAACTCGACCACATGGCGGACCTGGTCATCAACGCCGAAATCGGGCCGAGTTTGGCCAAGGTCGTGGGCGTGAATTGACGGGCTTGGCCGCCCTTTGCGGCGATGCTAAACCCGTCCGCGAATCCCCAAATCGAGGACAACGGCCATGGCTCCGCGCATTCGCTTGGACGCAGAAGAAGCCCCGAAGACCCCGGAACCCGCGCCCTTTACGACGATCCCGCAGGCGCTGTTCAAATCGCGCACGGTGCTCATCTTC
>QKCS01000070.1 GCA_003246795.1 Alphaproteobacteria bacterium | reverse complement strand
GGGGCTGGCTGTTGTGCCAGATGGCGGGTCTTCCGTTCGAGGAACGGACGCTGCCGGCGAGCGATCCCGACGCGCGGGCGGAGTTGTTGTTGCTGTCGCCGTCTTTCCTCGTCCCGCGGCTCGAGCACAACGGCGTGACGGTGTGGGACACGCTGGCGATCGCCGAGTACCTCGCCGAGATCAAGCCGGACGCGGGCTTGTTTCCGGCGGACATCAAAGCGCGCGCGCACTGCCGCAGCGTCAGCGGCGAGATGCACTCGGGATTCCCCAATCTGTGATCGGCGATGCCGATGAACATCAAGGGCCGATATCCCGGTTACAAGATCTTCGCCGGCGCGCGCGGCGACATCGAACGCATCACCGCGATTTGGCGCGAATGTCTGGAACTCTATGGAGGCCCGTTCCTGTTCGGCAAGCCGACCGTCGCGGACGCGATGTATGCGCCGGTCACGAGGCGCTTTGCGACGTACGACGTTCATGTCAACCGCCTATGCGACGGCTATTGCCGGACCATCGCCGATTGGCCGTTGATGAAGACATGGGTGGCCGCGGCCGCCGAGGAACCCGACGACGTCGAGGAGCTGGAAGTCGAGTTCTAGAGACGTTCCGGCCCGCTTGGACACATCAACCGCCGTTCCCCAAGCTTCCGACGGCGTGACTCGCGCCGGGCCGCGGTCGCGTGCTATCCCGCCCGCGGACCAAGGCTCAAAGACGACGGGGAGACAAGATGAAAAACTTGCGTGCGGCGCTCTTGTTGAGCGGAGCGGTGATGTTGGCCGGCTGCGGCCAATCGGAATCGACGAGCGAGGGCAAGTCCTCGGCGCCCGCGACGGCGGCCGATGCGGACAAGTTCGTCGACGATCTGAACGCCGACATCCGGAAGATGACGCCTTACATCGCCTCGGCGAATTGGCTGCAGGCGACGTACATCACCGACGACTCGCAAATGGTCGCGGCCAAGGCGAACGAAGAGCAACTGAATTGGCAGTCGCGGCGGGTCGAGGAGTCGAAGCGCTTCAACGACGTCAAGGACCTCAAGCCCGACACGGCGCGGTCGATCATGCTGCTCAAGAACGTGTCGGCGCCGGCGCCGAGCGATCCGGCGTTGCAGTCGGAACTGGCGAAGATCCTGTCCAAGATGGAGGCGAACTACGGCGCGGGGAAATGGTGCCGGAGCGCGAACGACTGTCTGAACCTCACGGACATCGAAAAGATCGTCAACGACCCGACGCAAACGCCCGCAGCGCGCGCGGCGGCATGGAAGGGCTGGCACCAAACGGCGCGGCCGATCCGCAAGGACTATCAGCGCTTCGTGGAGATCGCGAACGAGGGCGCGAAGGAAATGGGCTTCGCCGACACCGGCGAGGTTTGGCGCGGCGGCTACGACATGGAGCCGGCGGCGTTCGCGCAGGAGACCGAACGGCTGTGGGGGCAGGTGAAGCCGCTCTACGAGCAGCTGCATTGCTACGTGCGCGGGAAGCTGAACGCCAAATACGGGGACGCCGTCGTGCCGAAGGACGGCAAGATTCCGGCGCATCTGCTCGGCAATATGTGGGCGCAGCAGTGGAGCAACATCTATCCGCTGGTCGAGCCATATAAGGGGGTGGCGAGCCTCGACGTCACGGCGTCGCTGAAGAAGATGCGCGACGCCGAGTACAACGCGCTGCGCAGGAGCGCGAAGGCGAAGACGCCCGTCGAGCTCGCCGAGCTGTCACACAAGGCGGACGCGGCGATCTCGGTGAAGATGACCAAGATCGCGGAAGACTTCTACGTGTCGTTGGGCATGCCGAAGCTGCCGGCGTCGTTCTGGGAGAAGTCGATGCTGACGCGGCCGCGCGACCGCGACGTCGTGTGCCACGCCAGCGCTTGGGATATGAACCTGGAAGGCGACGTGCGCATCAAGCAGTGCATAGAGCCCGACGAGGATTCGCTGACCACGATCCATCACGAGTTGGGGCATCTCTACTACGACCTGATGTACAACCCGCTGCCGCCGATGTTCCAAAACGCGGCGCATGACGGGTTCCATGAGGCGATCGGCGATACGATCACGCTGTCGCTGACGCCGGAACACCTGCACAAGATCGGCCTGGTGCCGGCGCGGAAACCGGACCCGAAGGGCGTGATCAACTCGCAAATGAAATGGGCGCTGGACAAGATCGTGTTCCTGCCGTGGGGCAAACTCGTCGATCAGTGGCGCTGGAAAGTGTTCTCGGGCGAAGTGAAGCCCGAAGAGTACAACGCCGCTTGGTGGAAGTTGCGCGAGGACTATCAGGGCGTCTCGGCGCCGGTTGCGCGCAGCGAGGAGGATTTCGACCCGGGCGCGAAATACCATATCCCGGGCAACACGCCGTACACGCGGTACTTCCTGGCCTTCGTCTTGCAGTTCCAGTTCCAGAAGTCGCTGTGCGACGCCGCGGGCTTCAAGGGACCGCTGAACGAATGCGACGTCTACGGCAGCAAGGAAGCGGGCCAGAAGTTCATGGCCATGCTGCAGGCCGGCGCGTCGAAGCCGTGGCCCGAAACGCTGGAGAAGTTGACCGGCGGCAAGGAGATGGATGGGTCGGCGCTGATCGAATACTTCCAACCGTTGATGGGCTATTTGAAAGAGCAGAACGAAGGCCGGAGCTGCGGCTGGGCCGGCGAGAAGTAAGTCGCAGTCGATTGGCGCTGGCGTGCACTCCGCTCGCCAGCGTTCATTTCGAAGCCTGAGGAATTACCGGGCGTCGAGGGAGATCAGGACGGCCCGTTGAGGCGGCGCGAGTTGAATCCTTTGGCGAATTGCGGGGCGCTGTCGGCGATTTCGACCCAAGGCGCCTTTGAACCGACAAAGATGTGTGCGGCGTAACCGCGGTGTCCGGGATCGTCGTCGAGCAAGCCGGCCGGCACGAAGTAGATCTTGTTGGCGTTGTCTGTGTGGGGAACCGGGCTGCCGCACGTGCCGCAAAAGTTCGACGACCAGCCGTTGCTGTTGGGTACGACGAACGACTTGATCATCTCTTCGCCGCGCCGCCAGCGGAATTGCTTCGCACGGGCGTAGCAGACGGCGTTGCCGTCCGTGCCCGAGACCTTGCGGCATTTGGAGCAATGGCACTGCCCGATCGGACCCATCTTTTCGGCGATCTCGAAAGCGATCCCGCCGCACAGGCAGCTACGCCGTATTGCCGGCATGGCGACCTCCCTCGTTGCGAGGCCAGTATGTCGGATGAGGGCGCGTGTGTGGGACCCGTTCTACCGGACTGTGCGCTTCGACACGTTGCTACTTGAGGATGGGCGCCGCCGTCAGCGGATCGCGATGGGCAGGGTGGCGCGCGTCGTGGCTTGATCCCAGGCGCCGTCGGTGACGACGAGGCAGCTGACGCCGCGCTTCTGCAGCTGTTCGCACAGCGCTTCGGCTTTCTTCGGCGTGAAGGCGCCGAAGCGGACGCGATAGAACGTCTCGCCGCGCACGTCGAGCTGGACGATCGCGCTCTTGGCGCCGGCCAGCAGGTCCTTCATCTGCGTTTGGACTTGGGCGAGCTGCGTTTCGGCCTTCTTTTGCGACGCATGCGCACCCACTTGGATGCCCCACTTGCCGTGCATCACGGGCGGCACGCTACGCACGATTTCCTCGGTGTCGCCTTCGCCGTCTTCGCGAACCACGGTCGCATAGACCGGGCCGGGCAAAGCTTGCGTCGAGGTGTCGGCCGGCGGTGTCGCGCCTTGGTCAGGCACCGAGGCCGGAACGACGCCGGGCTGTACATCCGGGCGGAAGGCCGACGCGCGTTCCGCCTCTTCGGCGGCGGCCGCTTCTTCGTCGTCAAGCACGAGCGGCGACATCGCCATGATGACCGGCGCCGGTCGTCCGAGGCCCAGTTTCGTGAATTCGTTCTCGAGCAGTTCGGCGGTCTTGGTGTCGCGCGCATGGGCGCTGCGGCCGCCCATCACGACGGCGATCAATCGCTTGCCTTGCCGCACCGCCGAACTCGCCAAGTTGAAGCCCGACATGCGCGTGTAGCCGGTTTTCAAGCCGTCGGCGCCGTCGAAGAACTTCATCAGGTTGTTGTGGCCTTCGAAGCTGCGGCCGTTCCACACGAAGCTCTGGGCGTGGAAGTAGGGATAGAATTGCGGGAAGTCGAAGATCAGCCGGCGGCTGAGGATCGCAAGATCCGACGCCGTCGACCGCTGTTGCTTGTCGGGCAGGCCCGAGGCGTTGACGAACGTCGTGCGCGCCATGCCCAGCTCGCGCGCCTTGCCCGTCATGCGCGCGGCGAACTGATGCTCGCTGCCGCTGAGATGTTCGGCCACCATCACCGCGACGTCGTTCGCGGAGCGCACGATCAAAGCCTTGATCGCGTCTTCAACCGAAACTTGATCGCCCGGCTTCAGGCCGAGCTTCGTCGGCTCCTGCGAACTCGCGTAGGCCGAAGCGGTCATCATCGTCGAAAGCGAAATGCGCCCCTGCTGCAGGTGTTCGAACAGGAGGTAGAGGGTCATCATCTTGGTCAGCGAGGCGGGATAGCGCACGTCGGTGGCCATGCGCTCGTAAAGGACGCGCCCCGTGGCGGCGTCGATGACGATCGACGCGTGCTTTTCGACATAAGGCGCCGGCGCATGGCGGTGGTGACGCTTGCGTTTGCGCGCGTCTGCGTCGGTCGCGGACAGGACCAGCCCGACCAGGACCAGAATCGTCAGGAAAATTCCAAAAGGCTGTACGCGCCGCACCATGCGATGAGCCCTGGGCCGTTAAGCGAGGTTCAACGTCACGGGCAACACGTCAGCAAGAAGCAGACCACCACCCATACGGTCGCTTCTCCCCCTGCCGCGACAACAAGCGGCGAGTTTGTCAGATTCGTGCGGATTGGGAAGGCTTAACATCGGACTTTCTCTTCAAAATCGAAGAAATTGGTCAGCCTGTTTCCACATCGGCACCCGCCGCGGCGGCCGCGCAACAAGCCGATTCGCTATGCGAACCACATTGAGGCCGGACACATTTACTTTTGGTTAACGCAGTTAGGATGAATTTGCCCTCCGGCTATTGTGCATCGCACAATTTTCACTTGACAATTTGGGGCCCCTGCCGCATATACGTTTATGTTGCAGTGCAGCATGAGCGGTGATCGGCCGATCCGATCGGTTAATCCGGACATGCGGCGCGCTTGGCGTTCAAGGTGAATGCCGCGTCTCAAATGAGGATCGGACCATGGCGAAACACCAGACCAAGGCCGCGCACGAGGCGGTCGAACAGGCGATGAAGAACGGGAACGAAGCGATGAAGAACGGGATGGAGAACATGACGAAGGCCTACGAGCGCTTCGCCGGTTTCGGCAAGGAGAACGTCGAGGCCTACATGCAGTCCGCTACGGCTTTCGCGAAGGCGTTTGAGCGCATCAACGGCGAAGTCTTCGCCTTCTCGAAGCAGCAGGTCGAAGACGGCGTCGCTGCGTTCAAGGCCGTGTCGGGCGCCAAGAGCCTGCACGAGGCGTGGGAAGTGCAGAGCGACTTCGCGAAGTCGGCGCTGGACGCCTATGTCGCGCACGCGACGAAGGTCAACGACCTCGTCATGGACGCGGCGAAACAGGCCAGCGAACCCTTCAGCGCACGCTTCACGGCGCTCGCCGAAGTCGCGAAAGACGTCAAGCCGGTCTATCCGTTCGGCAAGGCTGCCGAATAAGACGGCTGTCAGTGTGGAATACCGGAGAGCCCGGGGCCGAAAGCGCCTCCGGGCTCTTTGTGCGTCGGGTGCGATTCTGACAGGCTGGGACGCTCATGACGACCGCGACGCGCGTTGATTTCGCCGCGCTGAAACTGCCGGCCAAGCCCAACACGTTCCTCATGGCGCCAAAGGGACTGTGCAAGGCGGCGAAGCCCGACATGACGCCGCCCGCCTTCGGTGTGGCGGCGGCGAAACTGCGGCAGGAATTCCTGAACATCGTTATCGCGCGGCCGCGCGTGTCGCACACGTTCGCGGACGAGCGCGAACTCTCCGACGATTTCGTCGCGCGCTCGGCGCTGTTCAGATTTCCCGATTTGGTGTCGGTGAAATTTCTTGACTTGGCCAAGGGGCAATCGACGCTCGCCCTCTATTCCCGTTCTATCTACGGGTATTCCGACATGGGCGTGAATCGCGCGCGCAGCCTCGATTGGCTGGCCCGGCTCAAGCGCGTTTTTAAGCCTGTGGACGCTTGAAATTCCTCGCTTTCCTCGCGCCCATGGCGCTTTTCATTCCGCCAGCGCAGTATATCTAATCATCTCATTCATCGGCGCCTAGACGGGTACATTCGCAACGCATGTCAAAGCAGAACGGCGATCGCGACGGGCAGGGGCCTTCGACCGGCCTCGTCACAAAGACGCGGCCGAAAACGAAGCGTCCGAGCCTTTACAAGGTTCTGATGCTGAACGACGATTACACGCCGATGGAATTCGTCGTCCACGTGCTGGAGCGCTTCTTCAACAAAGGCCGCACGGACGCCGAGCGGATCATGCTGCAGGTCCATCGCCAGGGCGTGGGTATCTGCGGCGTTTACACATACGAGGTCGCGGAAACCAAGGTCGCGCAGGTGATCGATTTCGCACGCCGCCACCAGCATCCGTTGCAGTGCACTTTGGAAAAAGAATGATAGAGTGAGGGGCAGGTCCGGGAGGCAGCAGGAGACTTGGGGCGCATCGAAGTCGGCTAGAAAGGCGAGAGTACCGTGGCGAGTTTTTCGAAATCACTGCAGAACACCCTCCATCGCGCCATGGCGCTCGCGAACGAGCGCAACCACGAATACGCGACGCTCGAACACCTGCTTCTGGCCCTGATCGACGACCAGGACGCGGCGGCCGTGATGCGGGCGTGCAGCGTCGATCTCGACGTGCTGCGGCGGACGCTTCTGACCTACATCGATACGGATCTGTCGACGCTCGTCGTCGACGACGGCGAGGACGCGAAGCCGACCGCCGGGTTCCAGCGCGTCGTGCAGCGCGCGGTGATCCACGTGCAGTCGTCGGGCCGCGAAGAAGTGACGGGCGCGAACATCCTGGTTGCGATCTTCGCCGAGCGCGAGAGCCACGCCGCGTTCTTCCTCAGCGAACACAACATGTCGCGCTATGACGCCGTGAGCTACATCAGCCACGGCATCGCCAAGCGTCCGGGCGCCACCGAGACGCGGCCGGTGCGCGGCGCCGACGAAGAGGGCGAAGACGGCGACAAGAGCGTCAAGCAGGGCACCGAGGCGCTCGAGGCCTATTGCGTCAATCTGAACAACAAGTCGCGTGCGGGAAAGATCGACCCGCTGATCGGGCGTGAAACCGAAGTCGAACGCACGATTCAAATCCTCTGCCGCCGGCAGAAGAACAATCCGCTGCTCGTGGGCGACCCGGGCGTCGGAAAGACGGCGATCGCCGAAGGCTTGGCGCGCAAAATCGTCAACGGCGAGGTGCCGGAGGTTTTGAAGGAATGCACGATCTTCGCGCTCGACATGGGCGCCTTGATCGCGGGCACGCGCTATCGCGGCGATTTCGAAGAGCGGCTGAAGAACGTCGTCAAGGAACTGGAGCAGTTCAAGGGCGCGATCCTGTTCATCGACGAGATCCACACGGTGATCGGCGCCGGCGCGACGAGCGGCGGGGCGATGGACGCATCGAACCTTCTGAAACCCGCACTGCAATCCGGCACGCTGCGCTGCATCGGGTCGACGACGTACAAGGAATTCCGCCAGCACTTCGAGAAGGACCGGGCGCTCGCGCGGCGGTTCCAGAAGATCGACGTGGGCGAGCCGTCGGTGCCGGACGCCGTGAAGATCTTGAAGGGGCTGAAGCCCTATTTCGAGACCTATCACAAGGTCCGCTACACGGGCGACGCCATCAAGGCGGCGGTCGAGCTGTCGGCGAAGTACATCAACGACCGCAAGCTGCCCGACAAGGCGATCGACGTGATCGACGAGACCGGCGCGTCGCAGATGCTGGTTCCCGAGAACAAGCGCAAGAAGGTGATCGGGGTCAAAGAGATCGAAGACGTCATCGCCAAGATGGCACGCATCCCACCCAAGACCGTGTCGAAGAACGACGCCGAAACGCTGCGCGATCTCGAAGTCAACATGAAGCACGTCGTCTTCGGGCAGGACAGCGCGATTAAGCAGCTTTCCGCCGCGATCAAGATGGCGCGCGCGGGGTTGCGCGATCCGGAGAAGCCGATCGGCTGCTACCTGTTCTCCGGTCCCACGGGCGTCGGCAAGACGGAGGTGGCGCGGCAGCTTTCGAAGGTGTTGGGCGTCGAGCTTCTGCGCTTCGACATGTCGGAATACATGGAGCGTCATTCGGTCAGCCGGTTGATCGGCGCGCCGCCGGGCTATGTCGGGTTCGACCAGGGCGGCCTTTTGACCGACGGCGTCGATCAGCATCCGCATTGCGTCCTTCTGCTCGACGAGATCGAGAAGGCGCATATGGACCTGTTCAACATCCTGTTGCAGGTCATGGACCACGGGAAGCTGACCGATCACAACGGCAAGAAGGTCGACTTCCGCAACGTCGTTCTGATCATGACGACGAACGCGGGCGCATCCGACGCCGCGAAAGAGGCGATCGGTTTCGGCCGCGGCAAGCGCGAAGGCGAGGACGCCGAAGCGATCAAGAAGCTGTTCACGCCGGAGTTCCGCAACAGGCTCGACGCGGTGATCGCGTTCTCGGCGCTGTCGCCGGAGGTGATCGAGCGCGTGGTCGAGAAGTTCGTCCTGCAGCTCGAGGCGCAGCTTTCGGATCGCAACGTCACCTTCGAGTTGTCGCCGGAAGCGACGCGGTGGCTGGCCGAGAACGGCTACGACGAAGCGTTCGGCGCCAGGCCTTTGGCGCGCGTCATCCAGGATTCGATCAAGAAGCCGCTGGCCGACGAAGTGCTGTTCGGCAAGCTGGCGCGCGGCGGCACGGTGCGCGTGATGCTGAAGGCCGACAAATCGGGGCTCGAGTTCGAGATCATCGAAGCGCCGAGCCTGCCGGCCAAGGTCAAGGCGAAGGGCGACGATACGGACGGCGACGAAGAGGCCGAGCCCAACGAGCCCGAACTGGTGAAATGACGCGGCTGATCTTGGCCCTTGCCGCCGTGCTGTCGTTCGCTGCGGCGGCGCGGGCCCAGGAAGAAGACGTCAGCATCCGCGGCAATTTTCCGCAAATCCTCGCGCGCGGCGAGACGGTCGTCGAGATGGCGAACCGCATCGCTGTGATGCTCATCAATCTCGACCGCAAGATCGCGCCGCCTTGCGGGATGAAGCGGATTTTTGAGTTCGCGGGCGCCGACCATTACGACGCGAACGATTTGACGAAGAAGATCGACCCGGGCCGGCGCGGCGTGTGGCGTCTCGTCGTGATCGGCAAAGGCTGTTGGTCGCCGCGCATGCACAACGTCTTCCTGTTTCCGCGCGTCGGCGCACCGGCGGCCCTTCGGCTCGGCGTGCCCGGCCGGTCGGTCGCTGGCGTGAGGCACCAACAAGAGGCGACGCAACTCGTGCTCCGCGAAGCGAACGGCATCGCGATGCGCGGCAATTGCGAAGAGCCGGCATTCCTGGTCGATACGGCGCTGACGAAGGCCCGCAAGCCCGGTCAGCCGTGGCAGGAATTGTGGTCGGCGTCGGCGTGCGAGGTCACACGCAAGTTCGCCGTCATGTTCACGCCCGAGGGCGGCAAGATGCGGATCGCCGTCGCGCTTAGCGAGTAGCTACTCCGGCAGATAGTCGTTCGCTTCCTTGAGGCGGTGGCCCGGAATGCCTCCCAGGCAATGGCGCAAAAGATGCGCATGACCACTCCCGTAGACGATGAGGATGCGATCACCGGGTTCGGCGACTTGCGCGATCAGCGCGCAGATGCGGATGTTGCGTTCGTACCAGCGTGAGACGAGTTCGGCGCCCGGCTGGGCATCGCCCGCGCCGTAGCGCAGCATGTCGAGGTAGAAGGCATTGCCTTCCGCCACGCCCGCCGGGTCGTTGTGCAGGCGCAGGACCTGCGAAAGCGTCTTCGTCTTCAGCTGCGCGGTCTGTTCGGCCGTCCACGCTTGGATTGCGGCGATGCCGGCTTCCAGCTTCGGCCCGCGGCCGTTCTTTTGCGCCCATTCCATGACGGCTTCGAACGGGAAGTCTCCTTCGACGTCGACGGCGTAAACTTCCTTGTGATTGAATCGGTCGGCGAGGCGGAATCCCAACTGCACGACCTCGTTTCCGCTCTCGGTCATCTTTCCCTGACGGAACGTGCGATAGGTCTCGCTGAAAGTCGTTCCCGGTACGCGGCGGCGCGACTCGACGAACACTTTCGTCGGTTTGAACCGCGCAAGGCCGTCGAGTATCGCGGCGATCTCGGCTTGGCGTTTTGGCGCGAGCACGTCGTCGACTTGCATGTTCGCGATGTCTTGACCCGGATTGTCGAAGTGAAACGTGCCCAAGACGATGACGTCGACAGGCGGTCCGTCGGGTGCGATCAAGGGCGCGGCCGTTGCTGCATGTGCGCAAAGAAGAAAGCCCAAGGCCCAGTGCATTCTCATATCGTCCCCCGAATTCACATCGTGCGGACATACAGGCATCGATTCCTTGCATCAAGGCTGCGGCGCGGTGGTGTAGTCTCGCGCTCACCGGCATGTGAAGGAGCGCAACATGAACCCGTACGACGTGATCCGCGAGCAACTGGGTCAGGCGGTGCCGTTTGCGCGGCACGCCGGGGTCAAGCTCACGCATGTCGAGCCCGGTTTGGCGCGCGCGGAGCTCGAGCAGACGGCGACGTCGGTCAATCACATCGGCACGCAGCACGCCGGCGCGCTGTTTACGCTGGGCGAAACCGCTTCGGGCGGCGCGATGGCGGGTATGTTTGCGGACCGCATCTTGAGCGTGCGCCCGATCGCGGGCGAGGCACAAATTCGTTACACCAAACTCGCCAAGGGACGCATCAGCGCCGAGGCGCGCGTGGGCGGCGATCCGGCCGCCATCCTCTCCGCGTTCGAACGCGACAAGCGCGTGATGTTCGAGGTCGCGGTCGCGATGCACGACGACCAGGGCAACGACGTCGCTGCGATGCAGGTGTCCTGGACGGTGAAGGCTACTTGATCGCGGCCGAGATCTTCGCGGCCAGCGCCTTTAGTTTCTCGAAATCTGCTTGTTCTCTCGCATGCAGTTTCAAGTCGATGCCGCCCGTGCGCGGGATGACGTGAAAGTGGATGTGGAACACGGTTTGGCCCGCGGCCGTGCCGTTCAACTGCGCGAGCATGACGCCGGGCGCTTTCGTCACCTCCTTCACGGCCACCGCGATCTTCTTCGTCGTTTTGATCAGCGCAGCGGCGCCTTCGGGGCTCAGGTCGAAGATCGACTCGGCGCCTTCCTTCGGGATGATGAGCGTGTGGCCTTCGGCTTGGGGCATGATGTCCATGAAGGCGAGCGTCCTGTCGTCCTCATAGACTTTGAAGCACGGCGCTTCGCCGCGCACGATCTTGGCGAAGATGTTGTTCGGATCATAAGCCATCGCGGTCTCCGTCTTGATCAGTCGTTCGAGTCTTTGCGGAAGGGAGCGTGTTCGGCGAGCGCTTCGATGTCTTCGCCGACCGCGCGACGTTCTTCCTTCAGGTAGCGCGCGACGGCGTCGCGCAAGCCCTTGTGCGCGATCCAATGCGCCGAATGCGTGCGCGCCGGCAAATAGCCGCGTGCGAGTTTGTGCGCGCCTTGAGCGCCCGCTTCGACGACGGCGAGCTTGCGCGCGATCGCGAAGTCGATGGCCTGGTAGTAGCAGAGCTCGAAATGCAGGAACGGGTGATGCTCGATCGCGCCCCAGTTGCGACCGTAGAGCGTGTCGGAGCCGATGAAGTTCAGCGCGCCGGCGACGTAGCGTCCGCCGCGTTTGGCCATCACGAGCAGGATGCGGTCCGCCATGCGTTCGCCGACGAGGCTGAAGAACATGCGGGTCAGGTAGGGCGAGCCCCATTTGCGCGAACCCGTCTCCATGTAGAACATGAAGAACGCGTCCCAGTGCTCTTCCGTGATGTCGTGGCCGGTCAGCCATTCGACCTCGATACCGGCTTCAAGGGCTTGGGCGCGTTCGCGGCGCAGGTTCTTGCGTTTCATGGATGAAAGACGGCCGAGGAAGTCCGCGAAGTCGCGATAGCCGTCGTTGTGCCAATGGAACTGCTGGTCGTGGCGTTGCAGGAAGCCCAAGGGCGCGAGCGCTTCGGCTTCGTCTTGCGGCATGAAGGTGATGTGCAGCGAGGAGACCTGCAGCCGCTCCGCAATGGTCATCAGTGCGTGTGCCAACAACTCGCGCTTGCTTGCATCGCCGCCGGTCAAGAGGCGCGGACCGGTCGCCGGCGTAAAGGGCACGGCGACCTGCAGCTTCGGATAGTATTCGCCGCCCGCGCGTTCGAACGCTTCGGCCCAGCCGTGGTCGAAAACGTATTCGCCGTAGGAGTGGTTCTTCACGTACATCGGCGCGGCGGCGATGGTCTTCGCACCCTGTTCGACGAGCACGTGCGCGGGCTGCCAGCCGGTGCGCGCGGTCGCCGAACCGCTTTCCTCAAGCGCGGCGAGGAAGGCGTGGCTCACAAACGGATTCACCCGTCCGCCGGGCGGGTTGGCGAGCGCGTCCCAAACGTCGGGCGCGACCGCGTTCATGCCTTCGATCAGGCGCGCGGCGGGTGAGGAGGCCATCTGTGCCGCCGCTCGCCTCACTCAGGCGATCTCGAAGATGGCTTCGACTTCGACTGCCACGTTGCGCGGCAGCGAGCCTGCGCCCACGGCCGCGCGCGCGTGCTTGCCCGCTTCGCCGAAGACTTGGCCGATCAAGTCGGAGGCCCCATTGATCACTTCCGGATGATGCGCGAAGCCCGGCACCGCGTTGACGAAACCGGTCACCTTCACGCAGCGCTTCACGCGGTCGAGATTGCCGCCACAGGCTTCGCGCACCTGCGCAATGACGTTGAGCGCGCAAAGGCGTGCGGCCGCCTGACCTTGTTCGACGTTGAACTCCTTGCCTACCTGACCCACGAACTCGAGGCCGTTCGCGCCCAGCGTCACCTGACCCGACACGAACACCAGGTTGCCGCTGATCACGTAGGGCACGTAATTGGCGACGGGCGTCATCGGTTTCGGCAGGCTGATGTCCAGTTCTTTCAGGCGGGCTTCGACGCGTCCGGTCATGGGTCCTGATCCCTTTGCGAAAGGCTGCTCTTCGTGCGAGAAGGTCGAAAATCGCAAATCGCCCGCCTCCGCGCAACGACGGATCAGCTTTGTTTCGATGACACGACGTCTTGACGCCGACGACCGTTGTCCCGTGCGCGACGGGCTTTTCATGCCCGCGGAGTGGGAGCCGCACGCGCGCTGCTGGATGGCTTGGCCATGCCGCCTGGAACCGTGGGGCTCGGAAGACGGTCTCTTGCGTGCGCGCCTCGCCTATGCGGCCGTGGCGCGGGCGATTTCGGGCTTCGAAAAGGTGACGATCGCGGTCAAACCCCGTGACGTCGACGAAGCGCGGCTGATGGTCGGTCGCGGGATCGACTTCCTGCAGGTCGAGATCGACGATTCCTGGGCACGCGACAGCGGCCCGATCTTCGTGACCGACGGACGTGAGGGGGTGGCGGGCGTCCACTGGCGCTTCAACGCCTGGGGCAACAAATATCACGGCTACGACAACGACGCGGCGTTCGGACGGCATGTCCTCGAGGCGCTCGACATGCGTCTGTACGAGGGGCCGATGGTTCTCGAGGGCGGATCGATCGCGGTCGACGGCGAGGGCACGCTGATCACCACGGAGCAATGTCTGCTCAATCCGAACCGTAACCCGAACCTGAGCCAGCAGCAGATCGAGGAACGATTGGCGCTTTACTTGGGCGTGACGAAGGTCATCTGGCTCGGTGAAGGACTAGAAGACGACGAGACCGATGGGCACGTTGACAACATCGCCTGTTTCGCGGGACCGGGGCGGGTGATGCTTCACACGCCGCAGGAAAAGAGCGGGTTGAACGCGCGGGTGATGCGGGACAACCTTGCGCGGCTGCATGCGTCGCGCGACGCGCGCGGGCGGCCGCTCGAAATCATCGAGGTGCCGGAGCCCGCACGGCGCGAGCGCCACGACGGACGCCGGCTCGATATGAGCTACATCAACTTCTACTAT
>QKCS01000277.1 GCA_003246795.1 Alphaproteobacteria bacterium | reverse complement strand
ATACGGGAACACATGACATGACCGACGTCGCGCCAGGTGCTTGGGCGGCCAATCTCACGCCCCTGAACGGCGACCTCAGCATCGACTTGGAGGCCTACATCGCGCATGTGCGCTGGCTCTTGGACCGTGGCTGCGCAGGCATCGTCGCGCTCGGCACTACGGGCGAGGCCAACTCGTTCTCGGTCGATGAACGCCTTCAAGTGATCGAAGCGCTCGCCAAAGCGACCGTCCCACCGGCCCGCGTCATTGTGGGCACCGGCTGCTGCGCTGCGCCCGACACGGTGACGCTCACGCGCGCCGTCTTGGACGCGGGCTTCTCGACGGTTCTGATGTTGCCGCCCTTCTACTACAAAGGCGTCTCCGAAGACGGCCTCTTCCGCGCTTACGCGCAAGTGATCGAAGCGATCAACGATCCGCGCCTTCGCGTCTTCGTCTACGACATCCCGCAACAGACAGGCCACAAGATGAGCTTGACGTTCTTGCGCCGCCTCTACACGGCGTTCAAGGGAACGATCGTCGGCGTCAAGAACTCCTCGGGCGATTGGGGCGCGATGGAGGCGGCGTGCCGAGACCTTCCCGGCTTCAAGGTGTTTGCCGGAACGGAGCAGTTCCTCCTGCCGATCTTGCGCGCCGGCGGACCTGGCTGCATCTCGGCCACCGCCAACGTGACAAGCCGGAGCCTCGCCGAGATTGTCGCCGCCTGGAAGTCCGATCGCGCGGACGCGCTGCAGGACGCCGCGACCAAGACCCGGCTGACGCTGCAGAAATACCCGGCAATACCGGCGCTGAAAGAGATCATGGCGGCGGCAACCGGCCATGCGCAGTGGCGCCGCTTGCGCCCGCCCTTGACCAGCCTCGACGCCGACGCTGCCGCGAAACTCCTCGATGACGCCCGTGCGGCGGCGGTTCTTCAGGCTGTCGCCGCCGAATAGGTCGATGAAGCGCTGAACCCGGCCGAACACTAGGGAGCGACCGCCGTGGCGCCCGGCCGGCGCGGATCTGCTGCGCCGTAGAATGCGCCGCCTTGAATCATAATCGATTGCGCGCTGCCCATCGTATCGTCGTTGTCGATCTTGTGCCCTCGCTCTTTGAGGATGCGCACGGTGTCCGGGCTGAACGCGCGTTCCATGTGAAGTTCGCCGCGCCACGTCTGATGAATGCGCGGCGCATGCGTGGCTTCCGCGACGTTCACGCCGCAGTCGATCGTACTCACAAGGATCTGAAGGATGGTGTTCAGGATCGTCGAGCCGCCGGGCGTATCCGTCACAAGCCACGGCTTTCCGTCGCGCAACCGGCCCGTGGCAGGACAACCGCGAGCGCGAACGACACGGCGACGGCGGCATCCACTGCGTTGCCGCCCTTGCGCAAGATGTCTGCGCCGACACGCGACGCGATCTCGCTGTGGCTCACGACCATTCCGCGATCGCCGATCTCCGGGCGGTGAATGTCCGGATAGTCGAGCAGGCTCCTTTGCGCCGTCATCTCCCGCGGCGCGTCTTGCGCTTAGACGCAAACGGAAAGCGGCAGCCCAATGACGGCAGCGAACGCGGCCGCAAGCCCCAGACGTCTTAACATGCTCACCCCCCTTTGCCCTCAGACGGTCGGCTTCGCGTGATAGGTTTCGAGTTCGAGTTCGTCTTCCCACTTCGCAACAGTCAGCGAGACTGCCAGGTCGCCGGTGATGTTGGGCACCGTGCGCGCCATGTCCAAGATCCGGTCGAACGGCAGGATGAACCCGACGATCAAAGCGGCCTGATCGGGCGACACGCCGATCACGCCCAGAACGGTCGCCAAAAGGAAGAGCGACGCGGACGGTACGGAGGCGGCGCCGATCGAAACCAACGTCGTCGTCAGTACGATCATCGCGTAGTCCATTTCGTCGAGCGCGATCCCGAACGCCTGCGCCGAAAACAGCGCCATCAGCGTCACGAACAGCGCCGTTCCGTCCATGTTCACGGTCGCGCCCAGAGGAAGAATCGACGATGCGACGGCCGGCTTGATGCCCAGATTCTCTTCCGCCACCCGCAACGTCACCGGCAGTGTGGCGGCGCTCGACGACGTCGAGTACGCCACCATCTGTGCGTCGACGATGTCGCGGAAGAACGGCAACATCGGCAGGTTCGCAAGGATGCGCACGACCAGGACGCCCTGAACGACGATCATATGCAGCAGGCAGCCGCAATAAACCGCAATCGCCAGACCGAACACGCTGATGAACGCTTGGGGGCCGCTTGTTCCCATCACCCAGGCGACCAACGCGAACACCCCGAAAGGCGCGAATTCCATCACGATGCGCGTGGCGCCCAGCAAAGCCTCGGAGGCGCTTTGAAGCGCGTCGGCGATCGGCTTGCCCCGCTCGCCCGCCAAGATCACGCCCGATCCGAAAAGAATGGCAAAGAAGATGATCGCCAGGACGTCGCCCTCCACCATGGCCGCGATCGGATTCAGCGGAATGATGGAAATCAGCTGGTCGGTCACCGACACGGGCGGCGCCAGCGTCTGTGGCGTTGCGGAGCCGAGATCGACGCCATGACCGGGCTGGAGGAGAATGCCGAGCACGAGCCCGATCGTGATCGCGCCGGTGGTCGTCAAAATGAAAAGGAGGAACGCCTTGATCCCGATCGATCCGAGCTTCGCCGGGTTCGGGATCGACGCGATCCCGGCCGAAAGCGTGACGAAGATGATCGGCACGACGAGCATGCGGATCAGACGCACGAACAGGTCGCCGATCCATTTGATCTGCGTGACGTCCGGTCCCCAGAAATAGCCGGCGACGCCCCCCGCCACGAGCGCCAGCAGAATGCGCTTCCAAAGCGTCACGCCGAACCACCAGCCGAACAGCACCCGCATCATGAACAGCTTCCCGCAGTTGGCCGATGAAAGAGCGCGCGCCCCGCGCGGACCGGATTCGGCTTCTCCGATGCGATGACGAGTTTACCGTTCACGATCACGGCCACCACACCGACGGAGTAATCTTCCGGGGATACGTAGTCCGCGCGCGCCTCCATTCTCTCCGGATCGAAGACGACGACATCCGCGGCGTAGCCTTCGCGCACGAAGCCGCGGTCCTCGGTTCCGAAAATCTCCGCCGTCAATCCGCTGCTGCGATGCACGAACGCCTCGATGGTCAGCAGGCGTTCGCCGCGCACGAACTGCGCAAACTTCTGCGGGAAGCTTCCGTACCGCTTCGATGCGTATCGACGACGCACGTCTCACGCCATCGTGTCTGTAGCGCGCCAGCGCCTAGATTGTCACAGGTCGTAATAGGCGAACCAGCGTCGCGCGCCCGCTCCCCGTTGGGCGGGTGCTCTACCGCCCAAATGCCACGTCAGTGGAGCTGGAAATCAGGTCGGGTGTGAACGTCCGCTTCGGGCGCCGGCCGTGCGATTTCGGCGAACGGCACAAGCACTCCAATGTTGCCGCTCAGTCAGCAGGTGGTGGTATGGCGTGAGGTCGCCGAAAGCGGCCATTCATGCTAAGCGCTTCTGGTACTCACCTGTCGAACCATCAGGCCGCTCGCCCAAGGGTCCATCGATGCCTGCTACCGTCGAGAGCCTGAAAGCACAGGCCGTTGAAAAGACCCAGCTTGGCGACTTCGGAGATCCGTGGTTCGAGGGCCCGTTGGCGTCTTGGGTTCACGACCTTCAAAGTCCGGCGCTCAGCGAAAAGGGGCGCTCGTTCTTCACGCGCCTCGCCGTGAACAATCTCTGCCGCCGCTTGGAGGTGCTTGAATGCCTCAAGCGCGATCCGGAGATTGGCGCGGTCCGCATCCCGCCGATCCTCTACATCACTGGCCT
>QKCS01000306.1 GCA_003246795.1 Alphaproteobacteria bacterium | reverse complement strand
AGAGGCGCTTGACGGCCAGCACGTAGGGGATGCTCCGCCAGCCGCATCCGATGGCGACGCGCGGCCAGGGCGGCGCGATGCGTGCGCTGTCGGCGCCCAGTGCCGCAAGCGGGGCGGGCCACCATGTCACCGGAAGCCATGTCCAAGGCGGACGCGGGCGGACCGTCTTAACCTCAACAGGCAGGCCGACCGCCTCGCCCAAGCCGCGGGCTTGGTTCAGCATTCCGGCGCGCCCGTCGGTTATTGCCCATGTGACGTTTTCAAGCGCCGCTTCGTTCACAGTGTTTCGCAATCCTGAAATTTTATTGCTGAAATTCGGCCGTAGGCGCGGTAGAACATCGTGCAGAGAGAATAATCCGACCCTGACCACGGTTCTGTCATGCAGCGGATCAAATTGGACGCCATCGACCGGCGTATCCTTCACGAGCTTCAGGAAGACGGGCGCATCACGAACGTCGAGCTCTCGCATCGAGCGAAGATCTCGGCGCCGCCTTGTTTACGGCGCGTGCGCGCGTTGGAGCAAGCGGGCTTCATCCGCGGCTATCACGCGGACTTGGACCCGAAGGCGCTGGGCTACGAGGTGATGGCGTTTGCCTTCGTCGGGCTGACCAGCCAAGCCGAGCACGACCTGCGCGCGTTCGAGGCGCTGATCGCCGAATGGCCGATCGTGCGCGAGTGCTACATGATGTCGGGCGAAATCGACTTCGTGTTGAAGTGCGTGGCGCACGATCTCAGCGAATGGCAAGCCTTCGTGACCGACAAGCTGACGGCGGCGAAGAACGTGGCCTCAGTCAAGACGGCGCTCACGATTCGTCCGTCCAAGCGCGAGCCGGGCGTTCCGGTGGAGCTCTAGGCCGAAACAAAAAGGCAGCGGAATTTCTTCCGCTGCCTCGGCGCGCCGTACGAGGTGGCCGGCGCTATTTGTATTCCACCTTCATGACCTCGTAGGACCGGCCGCCCGACGGGGTGTTGACCTCGGCCGTGTCGCCCACGGTCTTGCCGATCAGGGCGCGCGCGAGCGGGGAGGAGATCGAAATCCGGCCCTTTGCGAAATCGGCCTCGATGTCGCCCACGATCTGATATTTGGACTTCTGGTCCGTGTCTTCGTCGACGAGCGTCACCGTCGCGCCGAACTTCACGACCTTGCCCGAGAGTTTGGAAACGTCGATCACTTGCGCGCGCGAGAGCTTGTCCTCGAGCTCGAGCACGCGGCCTTCAATGAAGCTTTGGCGTTCCTTGGCGGAATGATACTCCGCGTTTTCTGACAGGTCGCCGTGGGCGCGCGCTTCCGAAATCGCCTTGATGACGGCCGGCCGCTCCACCTGCTTCAGGTGCTTGATCTCCGCTTCGAGGGACGAAAAGCCCTGCGCGGTCATGGGAATCTTTTCCATAGCCGATACTTTGACCTTCACGTCGCACCAGTGACAACAAATTCGAACGGCCTTGGTGGTGCGACCGACCAAGGCCTCTCAACAGTCTTCAAATCGCTCGTCGGAGGTTCCGCAGGATTAGCCGGTGCGGGAGATCACACCCCTCAAACGCGAAGTTGAATTATAGCAAAACCCGGCGAAATTTCAAGGTCCGTACCGCGGCGCACTGCCAGAAGACCCTTTTAATTTCAATATCTTAGCTCGCGTAAGCCTGGAGCGGGGCGACCTCCAAGGTGGACGAACGCAAGGCGGCAATGGCGAGGACCGCCGACTGCGATCCGGCGACGGTCGTGTAGTAGGGGATCTTGAGCATCAACGCCGTACGCCGGATCGACAACGAGTCTTTCAGCGCCTGCGCGCCCTCGGTTGTGTTGAAGACGAGATCGACGCCGCCGTCCTTCATGGCGTCGACGATGTGGGGACGACCTTCATAAACTTTGTTGATGCGCGTGACGGCGAGACCTTGTTCCCGAAGGAACGTCGCTGTGCCGCCCGTTGCGATGATCTTGAAGCCCATATCGATCAGGCGGCGCGCCGGGGCCAGGATCGCGTTCTTGTCGTCGTCGCGGACGGAGACGAAGACCGTGCCCGAGAGCGGCAGTGTGAGGCCGGCGGCGATCTGGCTCTTGGCGAACGCGCGGTCGAACGTCCGGTCGATGCCCATGACCTCGCCGGTCGACTTCATCTCCGGGCCGAGGATGACGTCGACGCCGGGAAAGCGCGCGAACGGCATAACCGCTTCCTTGACCGACATATGCCTGGGCGCGGCCGCTTCGCGTAGGCGGAACGAGGTCAATCGTTCGCCCGACATCACGCGCGCGGCGATCGCGGCGACGGGAAGGCCCATGGCCTTGGCGACGAAGGGCACGGTGCGGCTCGCGCGCGGGTTCACCTCCAGCAGGTAGATCTCGCGATCTTGAATCGCGAACTGCACGTTCATCAGACCGACGACGTTCAGTTCGCGCGCGAGCGCTGCCGTTTGACGCTTGAGTTCCGCGATCGTCGCGGCGTCGAGCGACCAAGGCGGGATGGAGCACGCGCTGTCGCCGGAATGCACGCCGGCCTCTTCGATGTGTTCCATGATGCCCGCGACGAAGACCTCGCTGCCGTCGGCGATGGCGTCGACGTCGACTTCGGTCGCGTTGCGCAGGTACTGGTCGATCAGCACCGGATCGTCGCCGGAGATCTTGAACACGTCGGTCTGGGCCAGCGTGTCCTCCATGTGCTCCTCGTCGCGCACGATCGCCATTCCGCGCCCGCCCAGCACGAAGGACGGGCGGATCACGACGGGGTAGCCGACCTCTCGCGCCGCCGACAGCGCCTCTTCCGTCGTCAGCGCCGTGCGGTTCACCGGTTGCTTCAGGCCGATGTTGTCGATCAACGCTTGGAAGCGTTTGCGGTCCTCGGCGATGTCGATCGCGTCGGGCTGCGTCCCCAGGATCGGAATTTTCGCCGTTTCCAATGCGGCCGCGAGTTTCAGCGGCGTTTGGCCGCCGAACTGGCAAATCACGCCGACGACTTCGCCATTCGTCTGTTCGGTGCGGATCAATTCGACGACGTCTTCGTCCGTCAGCGGTTCGAAGTAGAGCCGGTCGGACGTGTCGTAGTCGGTCGACACCGTCTCGGGATTGCAATTGACCATGATGGTCTCGAACCCCGTCTTGTTCAGCGCGAACGCCGCATGACAGCAGCAATAGTCGAACTCGATGCCTTGACCGATGCGGTTCGGGCCGCCGCCCAGGATCACGACCTTCTTTGCCGCCGTCGGTTCGCTTTCGCATTCGACCTTCCCCGCGAGCGGCATTTCGTAGGTCGAGTACATGTAGGAGGTGAGGGCGCGGAACTCGGCGGCGCATGTGTCGATGCGCTTGAAGACGGGCGTCACCCCCAAGCGACGGCGGAGCGCGGCCACCTCGCTCTCGCGCTTGGTCGCGAGTTTGGCCAGCCTGGCGTCGGAGAAACCCATCGCTTTCAACTCGCGCAGGCCGTCTTCGTCTTGCGGCAGCCCGTGCTCGCGCACGCGAGCCTCGGCCTTCACGATCTCTTCGATCTGTTCCAGGAACCACGGATCGACCTTGGAAGCCGTGTGCACCTCGGTGACGGTGAGCCCGAGGCGGAAGGCCTGGGCGATCACGCGGATGCGGTCCGGAGTCGGTTTGGCAAGCGCGGCGATCACCGCGTTCTTGTCGTCGCCCGAGCGGAGACCCGGGATGTCGATCTCGTCGAAGCCGAAAAGACCTGTTTCGAGCGACCGCAGGGCCTTCTGGATCGACTCGGCGAATGTGCGGCCAATCGCCATCGCTTCGCCGACCGATTTCATCGATGTCGTCAGTACGGCCTCGGCTTCCGGGAACTTTTCGAACGCGAAGCGCGGAA
>QKCS01000283.1 GCA_003246795.1 Alphaproteobacteria bacterium | reverse complement strand
GTCCCGTGCCATTGCTCAACACTTGCTTGTAGTGCGCATATGCGGCGCTATCGAGCAGCGCACGCGCTTGCCGCAACCGTCCCGCACGCACGTGATCCAACGCTTTGCGTTCGATTTCGACCAATCGGTCGTTGGCCATGCGCGTTTCGCGGTCGAACCGCTCGGCGACCACCGGCGGCGCCACGGCCGCCGCGTCGGCGATCGCCTTGTCGATCAGCGGAATGTTGGCGTCGTAGCGGTCGATCCAACGCTGCTCGCCGGTCGCCGCCGCCATGTTGGCCGACATCGTCAGCCGCTCGTCCGCCAGAAGAATGCGCCGGCGCGCATGCTGCGCGGTGCTCAACCGCTCGATCGCCGCCGCCTCCATGCTTTGGTAGACGACGCGTTCCGCGACGACCGAACACAGGATCGCCATCGCGCCCGCGAACGCGCACAGCAGCGAAATGCGCGCTGCCGCGGTAGCACGTTTGACGATGGACGACGTCGACATGGGAACGGACCGGTTTGTCCGCTAAACTACGAGCCGTCACCCTAACGCGGCGTTAGGTTACGCGGGCGGCCGGCCGTTATGCTTCACAAACGGTAAAGCCCACTCACGCGCCCAGCCATTCGATCCACGCCCCATGCGGATGCGCCCGCGCAATGGTGCGGATTTCGCCGCCCGGCCAGACCGCGAGGCGCAGCTCCGGAAGCTGGTCCGGCGCGTATTGTTCGAGCGAAAGCCACGCGAGCGGCGCCTGCGCCGTCGCGCGTGTCCCCGCCGCATCTAGGGCCGCCCGGGCCCGCGTGCGCGTTTCCTTCGTGAAGTATTGCCACACGATCGTATGCGCGACGACGGTCGCAACGCCCAGTGCAGGCGCGGCCAGGTTTTGCTCCAGCCACGCGGCCGCGTCGGCCTTTTCAAGCACCGGCTTCTCGTGTTGCGCCAATCGGATCGCGGCCTCGAGACGCGCCAAACGCTCCGTCTGTTCGGGCCACACATAGGCGATCAAACGATCCGCCGCATCCGGCGCCGTCAGATCGAACGGCGACCGGTCGCAGCCGCGCCGCGACACGACGCGCGGCAGCGCCTCGACGCCGCACCACGGCCCGCGCCATTCCGCCGAAATCGTCAGCGGCGCGTCGGGGCTGCCGACGAAGCGGTCGCCATAGCGATAGGCGTAGCGGTCCCACATCAGATTGAGTCCCGCGCTCGCGCCAACCTCCAAGATGCTGAGCGGCAAGCCCGTCTCTTTCGCGATCGTCGCATACCCGGGCATCAACACCGCCGAGCGTCCGGTCTCGTTTGTCTGCGGCGGCCGGGTCAGCACGTCGCGCACGAAGTCGAGGTTCGTGCGAACCGCAGCCTCGACCGCACGAGCCGCCGCGGCGCCGTCCCACGGCGCATCGCCGTGTCCTGGATAGAACGCCGCAAGGTCGCCCGCGCGCTCCGTGCGCACCATCAGGTGCAGCGCCCCCGCGACGCGCAACGCCAACGCGTCGGCCAGCGGATTGCCGTTCCATGGCACGACCAACGGCGCCAGCACGCCGCCGGCCGAAAGATTGTCGCGAATGACCTCGAGGATGTTCGCCGTGAACGGCGCGCCGTTCCCGCGGCACCACGCGATCTGAAGATCGATCGAGCGAAGAATGACGTCGAGCCCGGCAGGTTCTTGAACGGCGGCGCTCATGGGCGGTCTCCCGACAACGCCCGCGGAAATACACGTCGCCCCCGTTCGTCATCAAGATTGATACGGCCGATCAACATGCGACGCTTCACGCGCCCGGCACGATCCCGCGCGGCTTCTTCTCGTAGTCGCGCCGTCCGATGTCGGCGACCGCCGCCTCGACGTCGAGCCGGGGCACGCTTTGCGGCGTCCGCGCATAGACGAAGGCCGCCGCCGAATAGTCGTCGACGCGCTCGGCGATCGCAAATCCATGCAGCGATGCGCGCGAAAGGTCGCCGCCCGTGACCCATCCATTGCCGGCAAGCGCATAGCGCGCGCCCCATTCCTCGATGAGGTGCTCCGCGCCTTTCGGCACCATCAGCGCCCCGATCTGCTGCATCGTCGCGCGCATCTCGCGCTCGAAGACGATCGGGTCCGCCAAGTGCCAGCGATAGAAGCCGACGAAATCGGGTTTCGGCGGAATGGGCGACCCGGGATCGGCGGGCGGCGCGACGATCAAAGGCGCGCCTTGATACGGCGCCGTGTGCGCGCCCATCCCCCACGCCGTGCCGACATAGTCCTCAAGCCCCGTGCCGCAGATCGTGGGCAGGTCGCCGTCGCCGTCGCGATAGAATTTGAACTCGCCCTCGCCGTACCAGATCATGTCGTCGGGCAGCACCCGCACGCCCACGACGCAGCCCAAGAACCGTCCCGGTCCCTCGAACCCCTCGGCAATCGTGAAGTCGCGCTTCAAGGTCGTCGGATTTTCGCGCCGGAACGACACATGCAGATACCCCGTGTCCGCCGCAAACGGCTCCAGCGTGTAGTCGACCTGGTAGTAGAAATTGATCGCCCGCGTGCCCGCGTTCGTGAGCTCGATGCGGATCGCCCTCGCGAACGGCATCGGAAAATAGGAATTGAGCCCCCGCCCCTCCTGCACCGCGGTCAACGCGGTGACGCAATGAACCATGCGACCGTGCGGCAGCCCGAAGAAGTCGAGGCACGGCACCGATATCGAAGGCTCGCTCCGCCCGTCGTAATAGACGTCGAGCATCACCGCGCGCATCGCCTCGGGCGGCGCCGCCATGAACGTCATCCAGATGTGCCGCACGCGCCCGGGCCCCGCAATGTCGGCGAGCACGACCTTCTCACCGGCGGCGATGCGCCGGTTCGGCGCGCCCTTGCGTCCGCCCGCCGCCGTGCCGCCCGCGCTACGCGCGCCGGTCGGGTTCTCGAAACTGATCGACCGGCTATCGAGGTTCGTGTCGATACGCGACGGGTCGTCGAAGAGCTGCATATGGATCATCCGTTCGTGAGCGGATCGACCCTATCGGAAAACGCGGCGCTATGAGAAGTCGTCTAGGCCACGGCCGGGCGGCCGGCGCGCGCGGAAGCGTTGCGCGCCGACGGAAGATGCAAGGTCATCGTCGTGCCGACCCAGAGCTCGCTTTCGATGAGAAGCTTGCCGCCGTGCATCTCGATCAGGCGCTTGGCGATGACGAGGCCAAGCCCCGTCCCTTCGAAGTTGCGCGCGAGCCGCCCGTCGATCTGCAGGAACGGTTCGCCCACGCGCGCGATGTCCTCCGCGCTCATGCCTATGCCCGTGTCCTTGACCACGATGTCGACGCCGCCGTCCTGTCGCACGCGCGCCGTGATGTCGACGCGCCCGCTCGCGTCCGTGAACTTCACCGCGTTCGACGCCAGATTGAGCAGCGTCTGCAGAAGCAACCGCCGGTCCCCGAAGATCGCCGGCAGATCCGCAGCGACCTCCCAATGGAAGGCGACGCCAGTATCCTCCGCATGGGCTTTCAGCATGCGGTGAACCGTGTCGATCAGTTCGGGGATCGCGACGCTGTCTTCGTCCAACGATACCTTGCCGGCCTCGATGCGCGAAATGTCCAGAATGTCGTTGATGACGCTGAGCAGATGCTTGCCGCCGCGGTTGATGTCGGCCGCATATTCCATCCGCTTCTCATCGAGCAAGCTCGCGCCCTCCTCGCTCATCAACACTTCCGAGAAGCCGATGATCGCGTTCAACGGCGTGCGCAATTCGTGGCTCATGCTGGCCACGAAGCGCGACTTCGCCTGGCTTGCCGATTCCGCTTTGAGCTTCGCGGCCATCAGTTCCGCTTGCGCCGCCTTCTCGACGCTGATGTCGCGCAGGATGGTCGTAAAGAC
>QKCS01000079.1 GCA_003246795.1 Alphaproteobacteria bacterium | reverse complement strand
GGCACGGTTCGCGGAGGCGGTGCACGATCACCGTGTCGACGTTGATCGACGGCAGCGGCACGCGCGGCGCCTTGACGGAGAGAGGCCGCCCGCTTTGATCCTGGACGTCGACGACCTTCAGGCCGTCGATCGTTCCTTCGTCCCATTCCTGGCCGCCGGATTCCGCGTAGAAGATGCTGCGATCGAGCACGACGAACTCGCGGTCGACATAGACGACGTCGGCTTCCGCCTCGCGGAGGTACGGGTCGGCGTGAAAGAGCTTCGCCGTCTTCGGCATGATTTCGGGAAAGGCGAGGCGCGGAAAGGCCATGACGCAATGCTCCACGTTCGGCGGTAGACTAACATGAGGATTGCCGCACCGCTTTCGCGGGATTGAGAACGAGAGTTTCGACGCCATGAGCGAATTTGTCCTATCGGAAACGCCGCCGGCCGCCGCCGAATACATCGGGCTACGCGCGGCGATGGGGTGGGGGATAGTCGACGAAGAGACGGCGCGCATCACGATCGAGCGCGCCTGCTTCAGTGCGTGCCTGCGGCGCGACGGGCGGCTTGTCGGACTTGTGCGGGCGATCGGGGACGGCTGCCTCTATTTCGCCGTTTCTGACGTCATGGTGTCGCCGGAACTGCAAGGCGGCGGGCATGGCGCGACCTTGCTGAAGGCGCTCGGCGCTTTTCTGAAGCGCGCGGCGAAGCCGGGGGCGAGCGTCACGCTGCAGCCCTTGGCCGGGCGCGAGCCGTTCTATGAGAAGTTCGGGTGGGTGCGTTGTCCGGGCGGGCCGTTTGGGCAGGGCATGGTGTTCAAGGACGTGCCGCCGCCGGTCGGGGGAACGTTCGGCTGACAGATGACAGCGCGCATCGGGCCGTGCCAGACTGCGCGCAACGACATTCACACATACGGGAGTGAAATATGCGGGAAGCAGTGATCGTTTCATACGCGCGGACGGGGCTCGCCAAGGCCGCGCGCGGCGGATTCAACAACACGTCGAACATGGAAATGCTGGGCGCGGCGATCGAGCACGCGGTCAAGCGCTCCAAGGCCGATCCGAAGGAAGTCGAAGACGTCGTGTCGGGCTGCGTCGCCGCCTCGGGCAACGTGGCGCGCGCGGGCGCGCTGCTCGCCGGTCTGCCGATCACGACGGCGGGCGCGACGGTCAACCGCGCCTGTTCGTCCGGGCTGAACGCGATCGCGAACGCGGTACATTACGTCGTCGAAGAGGGCGCCAACATCGTCGTCGGGGCGGGCGTCGATTCGATTAGCTACATGGGCGGCGGCGGCGGCGGCACGTCCGAGCGGCTGACCCAGATGTATCCGGACTTCTGGATGCCGATGATCGACACAGCCGACGTGGTGGCGGAACGCTACAAGGTCAGCCGCGAGTATCAGGACGAGTATTCGCTGGAGTCGCAGCGCCGCATGGCCTCGGCCCAGCAGGCGGGCAAGTTTAAGGACGAGATCGTTCCCGTCAAAACGAAGATGAAGAAGGTCGACAAGGAGACGAAGGCGGAATCCATCGTCGACTATGTCGTCGACCGCGACGAATGCAACCGGCCTGACACGACGCTTGAGGGCCTTGCGAAGCTGCAGCCGGTGAAGGGGCCGGGCAAGTACATCACCGCCGGCAACGCGAGCCAGCTTTCGGACGGGGCGGCCGCGGTCGTCATCATGGAAGCGAAAGAGGCGGAGAAGCGCGGCCTGCAGCCCTTGGGCGCGTTCAAGGGCTGGGCGATCGCCGGCTGCAAGCCGGACGAGATGGGCATCGGGCCGGTGTTCGCGGTGCCGCGCCTCTTGGAACGCCACGGTCTCAAGGTCGACGACATCGACTTGTGGGAGCTGAACGAAGCGTTCGCGAGCCAGTGCCTCTATTGCCGCGACACGCTGGGCATCGACCCGGAGAAGTACAATGTGAACGGCGGTTCGATCGCGATCGGCCATCCGTTCGGCATGACGGGCGCGCGGCTGACCGGCCATGTGCTGCTCGAGGGCAAGCGGCGCAAAGCGAAGAAGGCCGTCGTGTCGATGTGCATCGGCGGCGGCATGGGCGCGGCCGGGCTGTTCGAAGTCTATTCGTAACGTTGCAGACGGGCTCGGCGGGGGCGTCAGCTCTCGCCGAAGCCGGCGCCCGGGGCCAGCGGGCTCAAGCGGATGAGGCGGGAGGCTTCGACCGCTGCCTGGCGGTGTTTGACCGCTTCGCGATAGACGGGGTCGCGGACCATTTCGACGAAGGCGTCCTTCGACGGATACTCGGCGATGAAGACGAGATCCCAACGCTCGTCCGCCGGCCCGATCAGCATCAGCTCGAAACGGCCGAGCCAGAATTGGCGGCCGCCGACACGTTCAAAGACGGGTTTGCTCTCGCGGCCGTAGGCGCGATAGGCCTCGATCCCGGTCGACTTGCGTCCGTCGGGATACGCGGCCTCGGCGCGTACGCGCACGAGGTTCAGCATGTGGATCGACCCGGTCGACGGCATCTCGCGGAAGTGGGCGAAACGTTCCTTGGTCGGATCGATGTGGCCGGTCATCGCGCGTCTCCTTGTTCGTTTGCGCTCACTATAGGTCGTGCAGGTAACTGATCAACGCCGCGGGCGGTTCAAGAATGCGTTCGTCATCGCGTGCGGCTCGTCGCTTTCGAACGCGCGCGCGAACGCGGTGACGCCCGCGCGGATCGCCTGATCCAGCGGGAGCGTTTCCCATTCGCGGATCAGCTGCTTTTGAAGCTTGATGGCGTTGGGGCCGGCAGCTTCGACGGCGTGGAGCCACTCGTCCACCGCCTTGTCGAGGGCGACGGGCGGCACGACCTTGTCGACGAGACCCCAGGCGAGCGCTTCGTCGGCGCCGATGTTCTCGGCGAGCAGCAGCAGGCGGCGCGTGCGGCCCCAGCCGACCAAACCCGGCAACAGCGCGGCTTCGACAACCGACGGCACGCCGACGCGCACTTCGGGCATGCCGAAGACCGCATTCGACGCGGCGACGCGCACGTCGCAGGCGGCCATCACCTCGAGGCCCGCGCCGAGCGCATAGCCGTTCACGCGTGCGATCACCGGCACGGGCAGGTCGCGCAGCGAGCGGCAGCAATCGTGCACATGCTCGATGAAGTGTTTGGCGTCGGTTGGGTGGGCCAATGACGCGAGTTCGCGGATGTCGGCGCCGCCGATGAAGGCCTTGTCGCCCGCGCCCGTCAACACGACGGCGCGCAGGTCCGTGCGCCTGGCAAGGGCCGCGACCTCTGCGGCGAAGCGTTGCATCAGGCGCGTGTTCAGCGTGTTGAGCTTCAGCGCATTGTCGACGGTGACGTGGGCGACGGCGCCTTTCGGGCGTGCGTCGATGCGCACACGGACGGTCGGCTCAAGGTCGGACATGGGGGCTCCTTGGCTTGCGGCACTCCGGTCTTGCACAAACGTCTTAGGCTGCCTAGGTCTCTCCGCATCTCGCCATTGCACATTCAGGATCGATCCATGACCGACTTGTTCGCGCCTCTGACGTTTTCGCGCGGGCCGGCGATGAAGAACCGCTTCATGCTGGCGCCTTTGACCAATTGCCAGAGCCATCCCGACGGACGGCTTTCAGACGAAGAGTTCCACTGGCTGACCATGCGCGCGAAGGGCGGTTTCGGCCTCACCATGACGTGCGCGGCCTATGTGCAGGCCCAGGGCCAGGGTTTCCCGGGACAGCTTGGGATCTACGACGACAAGCATGTCGAAGGCCTCACGCGCCTTGCGGGCGCGATCAAACGGGAGAACAGCCTCGCCGTCGTGCAACTGCATCATGCAGGTATGCGTTCGCCCGCCGCCTTGATCGGTTCGACGCCCGTTTGCCCCTCCGACAA
>QKCS01000141.1 GCA_003246795.1 Alphaproteobacteria bacterium | reverse complement strand
CGACGCGGCTCTCGTCGGCCTCGCCATTACCGTGGCCCTCGTCGTCGATGCGATCAGCGATCCGGTCGTCGGCTATTGGTCCGACAATGTGCGCTCGAAATGGGGCAGACGACATCCCTTCATGTACGCCGCCGCCGTGCCCGTCGCCGCGAGCTACTATCTGCTCTGGAATCCGCCCGCCGGTTGGCCGCAGGAAATGCTTTTCTGGTACGTGCTCGGTCTTGCGATCTTCATCCGCACGGCCTTCACCTTTTACGAAACGCCATCGGCCGCGCTCGTACCCGAACTGACCGAGAACTACGATCAGCGTTCGTCGCTTTTCTCCTACGCGTATTACTTCAGATGGACCGGCGGCAATGCGATGTCGGTCCTGATGTTCATGGTCCTTTTTCCGGCCTTCGTGACGGCGACGATCGCGAACGGCCAATTCAACCGCGAGGCCTACGCCGTTTACGGCATCATCGCCTCGGCTCTGATCTTCTCGGGCATCATGATCTGCGCGCTCGGCACGCATTCGCGCATCGCGCACCTGAAACCGCCGCCGCCCAAGCGGACGCTGACCCTGCTCACGATCTTCAAGGAAATTTTCGAGACGCTTTCCAACCGGTCGTTCGTCGCGCTCTTCGGCGCGGCGATGTTTGGCGCGGTCGCAGCGGGCCTCGCCGCGGCGCTGACCTTCTACATGTCGACGTTCTTCTGGGGTTTCTCGCCGATGCAGATCGGCATCCAAACGCTCGCGGTCTTTCTCTCGGCGGTGATCGGCGCGACGCTGGCCCCTGTCGTGACGCGCACGATCGGAAAGAAGCGTGGCGCGATTATCGTCGGCCTCGTCGCCTTCGTCGGCCAACCATTGCCCATCGTCCTGCGCCTCGCCGATCTTCTGCCCGAAGGGCCGACGCCTTTCGTCTTCTGGTTCGTTCTGATCACGGCGACGATCGACGTCGGCCTCATCATTTGTTTCCAGATCCTGGCTGCGGCCATGATGGCCGACCTCGTCGAACAGGCGGAACTGAAGACGGGCCGCCGCTCGGAGGGCATCTTCTTCGCCGCCTCGACCTTCATCAACAAGATGATGGCGGGCCTCGGCGTGATGACGGCGACGCTCGTATTGACGCTGGCGCAGTTCCCGAAGGGCGCCGATCCCTCGCAAGTTCCGCCCGACGCGATCTGGCGCCTCGGCGCCTATTACGTGCCGACGATCCTCGTGCTCTGGATGGCGATGATGGCCGTGATCTCGACCTACCGGCTCGACCGCGCCGGCCATGAAGAGAATCTGCGCCAGCTCGCCGAACGCAAAAACAAACCGGGGTTGTAAGCGCCTGACGTTTCGGTCCTGGCGGCCATGGCAGCTTGTCGGGGGTGTCGGGGGTTCCAGACATTTGTGGCATGAGTGCTCTACGAATCGTCTGCGGCGCTGACGACGACGCGCAAATGCGCCGCATGATCCGTCAGATGTTGGCGCGGAACGGATACGACACGGTCGAAGCCGCCGACGGCCGGCAGGCGTTGCGCGAAGTCGAAAAAGGCGGCGCACGCATGATCGTGCTCGACATCGTGATGCCCGACAGCGAAGGGCTTGAGACGATCACCGTCTTGAAGGAGCGGTTCCCGGCCACGCGAATCCTGGCGATTTGGGGCGGCGGCAACACCGGCGACGGCAGGACCTATCTCGATCAGGCAAGCCTTCTGGGCGCCGAGGACACGCTGTTGAAGCCGTTCGAGATGGTGACCCTTCTCGCCAAGGTCGAATCGCTCGCCGGCGCCGCCTGACGCGCTAGCGCATCACGGAATAGCCGAACAGTCCGACCATGAAGCCGGCGACCGCGCCGAACGACGGTCCCCAATGGTGCCGAAGTTTCGCCTGCGGCGCGATGTCCTGAAACGTCAGATAGAGGATGGCGCCGGCGGCGAACACCATCACGTAGCCCAAGGCGACCGGCAGGTCGCTCACGAATGTGAAGCCGACCCATGCCATCAACGGCCCGAGCGGTACCAGCGCGACGAACGCCAGCAACACGCGGCCGGGCGAAATCTCGCCGATCGCCCGAAGCTCCCGATAGGCATTGAAGCTCTCGGGCAGGTTCTGGAGCGCGATAAGCAGAGCAAGCAAAAGCCCGGTCGCATGTTTGGTTGCCAACAGCGCACCGAGCGCCAACGCCTCGGGCACGAAGTCCATCAACATCGCCATCAATTGTGCGACGGAACCGCCGCGTTTCTGCAGCGCGCGGTCGACAACAAGAAACGATGCGCCCCCGGCCGCGAACATGATCAGCGTTTCGCCCGTCGTCAGACGCGCGACGCCTTCCGGCACCAGAACGAGCGCGACGGCCGCCAGCAACGCGCCGCCGCCGAACGCGATGACGCTGTGGCGCATCTCGCTCTCGAGCCATCTGGGGCGCACGCGCTCGACGTGCGCGATGAGCCCGCCGAGCGGAATCGTCGTGCCGCCAATGGCGGCATAGAGAAGCGCTTGTTCGAGGTCGCCCATCGCCGGAATCGCCGTAGCACGGTCAACGGTTCGGCGTAATCGGCGCGGATAGGTTCGTCAAATCGGCGGCACGCGAGCGCGAACGGCCGGGCGTGCGCCAGGCCGCTCTCGTTGCGATCGTTTGGCGATCAGCGATAGCCGCGCCGATCGTCCCCGTCGCGGTCGCGGTGGCGGCGGTGATGGCCGTCGTGCCGGCGGCCGCGCCGGTCGTGGTCGCGCCAGCGCCGGTCGTTGTCGCGCCAGCGGCGGACGCCGTGATGGCCGCGCGCGCCGCGCCGGTCGGCGTGACGATGATGGCTGCGGCCGCGATGATGCCCGTAGCCCCGGTCGTCCCGGTGGCCGCGGGCGTGGCGACGATGATCGCCGCCATGGCGGCGGCCATACCGTCGGTCGCCGCGTCGGTCGCGGTAGTCGTCGCGGTCGCCGTAGCCCTGGCTGTAGCCGTGGCCGTGCCCGCCGCGATGACCGCCGTCGGCGAACGCCGGCGCGCTCAGGAGCGAAAGCCCCATTACGGTCGCTGCGACCGCCGCGATCGTTCGTGTCTTCATGCGAATGCCTTTCGTGAGAGCGTTCCCAGGTTCTGAGGGTTGGGCGCGGGCTCGCCGCGGGAACGTCCGCGAAACCGCGCTTGAAGAGCGGTCCCTCAAACGCTCTTGCGCGCCATTTGCGCGCCCGCGCCATGAACCGCGGATGAAGCGCTCAGTCAGACTTGTCGCAAATTGTGTCGGCGACCGCGGGGACTCACGCAATCGTCGCTGCGCAGCGCGCACGCGTTCGCGCAAGGCGCTGCACGCGTCGCGCCCGACGACAAGAAGTCGATCGAGATGGTGCTCAACGACTGGCGCAAAGTCGGCGCCGCGTTGGACGATGGCGACCTCCGCGGTCGCCGCGATGTCGAGCTTACCGTCGCTTGGCCGGCGGCGCCTCGCGCACGGGATAGAGCGACGATACCATGCCGGCGATCTTCAGCCGCTTCAGGTTCCGTTCCTTCGCGTGGATGCGCACGCACTTGCCGAAGAAATTGCGGTGTTCGCACAGAACCCAGTCGCGCTTGCCTTCGATCTTCACGCTGGCGGGCAGGTCGTTGAACTTGACCGCCGCGAGGCTCGGCACCGAGCGTTCGAACGTCATCGAACGCCCTTTGAAGTTCGGCTTCTCGTAGACGGTGATCTTCGTCGGCCGCGGCGCCTCGGGGCTCTTGGCCGTTGCGGCCGCCGACAACACGGCGGCGACGGATATCGCGCCGGCGGCGACAGCAAGGGTCATGCGTTTCATCAATTCGAGCTCCTGCCGCCCCCACGATCCGCCGGTCGTTTAGTGTCCGGCGCGCGCCGACGCAACCCCGCAA
>QKCS01000064.1 GCA_003246795.1 Alphaproteobacteria bacterium | reverse complement strand
GGCAGCGTGTGCCGCGGCGGCGCGACGAACATGCCGTTGTTCGACAATCTCGGCACGCACGAACACAAGATTACGACGACCTCGGCGGAAGCGCAGGCCTACTTCAATCAAGGCTATCGCTATCTCTTCAACTTCAATCACGCGGCCGCAATCTCGTCCTTCCAGGAAGCGCTGAAGCGCGATCCGAAATGCGCGATGTGCTGGTGGGGCATCGCGCTCGCCCACGGCCCCAACATCAACATGCCGATGATGCCGGAATCGATGACGCCGGCCTGGCAGGCGCTGCAGATGGCCAAGGCGCACGCGCCGCGCGCGAGCCAAGCCGAACAGGACTACATTGCCGCCTTGAGCGTGCGCTACGCCGAAAACCCGCCGGAAGATCGCAGCCCGCTCGACAAGGCGTTCGCGAAGGAGATGCGCAAGGTCGCCAAGAAGTATCCGAACGACCTCGATGCCCGGACGCTCTATGCCGAATCGTTGATGGACACTGCACCCTGGAACTACTGGCAGACGGACGGCAAGACACCGAACAAGGGTCTTGAGGAGTTGGTGCCGACGCTGGATGCCGTCCTCGCCGAGGCGCCTGACCATCCCGGCGCGATCCACCTTTATATCCATGCGCTCGAGGTTCCGGATCCGAAGCGCGCCGAGGCCGCGGCCGACCGTTTGGCGAACATGATGCCGGGCGCGGGCCACCTCGTGCACATGCCGACGCACATCTACAATCGCGTCGGGCGCTATGAAGACGCGGTCGAACAGAACAAGAAGGCCGCCGCCGCGGACGAAGCCTACATCGCCGCCACGAACGACCGCGGGATGTACGCAGCGATGTACTATGTGCACAACCTGCACTTCGCCTGGACGGCCTCGATGACCGAAGGCCGCTCCGCCGACGCGCTGAACTTTGGTAAGGCGGTCGTCGATCGCACCGACCTCGCGATGGCGCGCGAGATCCCGGGCATTGAGATGTTCATGCCCACGCTGACCTACTCGCAGTTGCGCTTCGGCAAATGGGACGACGTGCTGGCCGCGCCCGCGCCAGACAAGGCGCTGCACATGGCGACCGCGATGTGGCATTACGCGCGCGCCCGCGCCTTCGCGGCCAAAGGCGACATCGGAAAGGCCAAGGCCGAACACGCGCAGATCGTGAAATCGTTCGGCGCGGAAGACGCGGCGCGCTTTGCGGCCTTCGGCGTTCCCGGCCGCGAGGTCGTGACCATCGCCGACAATGTCGCCGCCGCCGAGATCGCGATCGCGCAGAACAAGATGAAGACCGCCGTCGCCAAATTGCAGACGGCCGCGCGCGTGCAAGACCGCCTGCCCTACATGGAGCCGCCGTGGTGGGACTTCCCCGTCCGGCAGTACCTGGGCGCGGCGCTCCTGCGCACGAACCAGGCGCGCCAGGCGGAACGGGTCTATCGCGAAGACCTGAACCAATGGACGCGCAACGGTTGGTCGCTCTACGGCCTATCCGAGGCGCTGAAGCGCCAAGGCAAGACGATGGCGGCCAACGACGTCTCCGCGGCCTTCAAGGAAGCGTGGGCCCGCGCCGACGTCGAGCTGACGGAAAGCCGGTTCTAGGGGATCACTTGCCCCGCTTGGGCGCGGCGGTGATCCCGACCGCCGCGCGCAGCCTGTCGGCCTCCATCAAGCGGCCGTCGCGCATCACGACTTCGACCTGACGAAGGTCGCCGATCGTCTTCGAAGGATCGCCGTCGATGAGCGCGAGTTCGGCGTCCTTGCCGACGGCGATCGATCCCGTCCGGCCGCCCACGCCGAACGTCGTCGCCGGTACGATCGTGGCGGCGGCCAGCGCGTCGGCCGGCGACATCCCGGCCGCCACGTAGAGTTCGAGCTCGCGCACGAGCTCAAGCCCCAACCCGTCCGTCCCCGCCAGCACCGGCACGCCGCGTTTGTGGAGTTCGGGGATCAGCGCCAGCATCTTCGCCAGGCTTTTCTTCATCGTGGCCTTCGGCAAATCCTCCGGCGGTTGCAAACCGCCGGACTTGAAACCGCGCTCGACCTGCGGCGGCAACGTGCCCGCATAGGGCGCATAGGCGGGCGCCAGCTTGCCGCGCACGCCGACGAGCAGCGTCTCGATCACCGGCAAGGTCGGATCGACGGCCGTGTGACGCTCGCCCAACTCGTCCAGGAACGCCGCCATATCGCCTGACTTCAAATTGAGGTTGGCTGCGTACCGGGCCGGACCGAACAGACGTTGCTCGCCGTTCGATTCCGCGACGACGCCGTCCGGCATCGCCTGCATCATGACGAAGTTGATGTGCGTAAGCTCGTCATACCCCGCGCGCACCGCCTCCAATGGCCGCATGCCGGCGGGGACATGCCCATGCACACGCAAGCCGAGCAGATGCGCCTCCTCCGCGATCGGCTGAACCAGGGAAGGGTTGAGCGATCCGTACAGCTTCACGCCGAAATAGCCCTCGCGCTTCGCCCGCGCGACAGCAGCCAACGCATCTTGCTTATTCTTTACAACCACCGCGACCTGCGCCGCCCGCTCGCCCGGCCCGTCGATCAGAAGCGAAGGCACGATCCTTGGACCCAGAAGCGCGCCCGCCTCGATCCGCTTCTTGCGCGCCATGAGCTCTTCGGGCCGATTGCCCGGATCGCGAATGCTCGTGATGCCCTGCGCCAGCAGCAACGGTCCCGAACTGTCGTCGCCGAAATGCTGATGGCTGTCCCACAAACCGGGGATCAGCGTCTTGCCCTGCCCGTCGAACACCTGCGCGCCCTCGGGCGTATCGACCGCATCAGCGGCGTCGACGGCCGCGATCTTCCCGCCGTCCACGACGACCGTCTGATCCTCGACGAACGCGCGCGCATCGGCGTCGTAGAGCCGCACATGCGTGAACGCGACCGGTCCCGCCGCCTTCGGCGCCACACGCGCAAGAAGGTCCGGCGCGCGTTTGGCCAGCGCCTCGTCCTGCGCCTTCGACAGCGCGGGCACGACCGCCTTCCAGCGTTCCGGCACGTAACCGATGAAATCGACGAACCCGAAGAACCGATCGCCGTCGTACCACACGGGCGTCGGCGAGAATCCGAACCCCGTGATCGCATAGGCGGTCAACGTCTTGGCGACGCGGCCGTTGTAGACCTCCGTCGTCGTCAGCTTCTCGAGCCGGAGACGGCCGGACGGAAGAAGGTCCAGCGTGCCGTCCGCCGATCGCCGCAGCGCATCGGTGAGCACGATAAGCGCGTCCAGCGTACCGCCGAAGGCCGCGTACGCGAGATTGCTGCGCGCAATCCCCGCGCCCTGGTCGACCGGGCTCTTGAACGAATACTTGCCGTCCTCGACCGCATAGAGTTCCGCCGCATCGCCCTGCGGTGTGCGCCCGCGAACTTCGAGCAGCGCGATCGCGCCGTTCGGCGCGAAGGCAACCTGTTGGTCGATCTCCGTCACGAAGCCGCGCAGGTTCAAACTCTCGCGCGACCAACGCACGCCATCCTTGTCGACCCAGCGCTTCGACACGCCGTGTTGTCCCGCCGTCGACACGATCGCCCAAGCGTCCGCCGTGTGCGGCGGTATCGCGAGATCCTTGTCCGGCGTCGCAGCCTGCGCCACGCAACCCAGAACGAAGAACAACGACACGAAGAAGAGCGCGCGACCGGCCATGACGTCCCCGATTTCCGGCGCAGTTTCACCGTATCTTTGCGGCCCGCGCAACCGCCGCTCGCCCGCGCGACACAGGAGCTGCTAGATTGCGGCGCAACATATTCGCGCGAGGCAAACACCATGTCCGAACCGAACACGTACCAATCGCTGGTCGACGAACTGAACGCCCTGTTGCGTCTGAAGACCACGGTCATCGGCATGAAACTCTTCGAGCGCAT
>QKCS01000151.1 GCA_003246795.1 Alphaproteobacteria bacterium | reverse complement strand
CGGAACTTGAAATCGTTCCAGATCGTCGAGTCGAAATGTTGGTTCTGAAACTCGCGCGTCTTCGTCGGATACGCGGACACGATGGTCATCCTCCCACAAGCGGGCGGCAGCTATACGCCGCCCGCACGGCAAGCGCCAGCTTCTACCAAACCTTCACCCGCCGGTCCGGCGGCAAATAGAGCTTATCGCCTTTCTTGACAGGAAACGCGTCGTACCAAGCATCCAGGTTGCGCACGGTCAGCGCGCGGTACTGCGCGGGCGCGTGTCCGTCGCCGATCAACCGCTGACGCAGTTGCTGCGGCCGGTAATACGTCCGCCACCCTTGGGCGAAAGAAAGGAAAAACTGCTGGTCGCCGGAAAGCCCGTCCACCATGGGTGCGGGTTTCCCCCGAAGCGACGCACGATACGCATCGTACGTCGCGGCAAGCCCCGCAAGGTCGGCGATGTTTTCGCCCAAGGTCTGCCGCCCGTTCACGGCGAGATCGGGGAACGGTTTGTACCCGTCGAACTGCTGGGCGAGCGCTGTCCCCGCATCCTGAAAGCGCTTCAGGTCGGCCGGCGTCCACCAGTTGCGCAGGCGCCCCGACGCGTCGAACTGTGCGCCCTGGTCGTCGAAGCTATGGCTGATCTCGTGCCCGATGACCGAACCGATCGCGCCGTAGTTCATCGCCGCGGTCGCGTCCCGGTCGAAGTACGGCGCCTGCAGGATCGCCGCCGGGAAGTTGAGTGCGTTTAGCACCGGCAGGTTCACCGCGTTCACCGTTTGCGGCGTCATCACCCATTCGCCGCGGTCGACGGGCTTGCCGAGCTTGGCGACCTCATGCGCATAGGCGAACGCCTCCGCGCGCTCGCGGTTGCCGAACGCGTCGCCGCGCACGACGCTCAGGCCCGAGTAGTCCTGCCACGTGTCCGGATAGCCGACGCCGACCTTCAGCGACGTGAGCTTGCGGATCGCCTCGGCCTTCGTGCTCGGCGCCATCCAAGACAGCGCCTCGATGCGCGCGCGGAAGGCGGCGACGATGTTGGCGACCATCGCCTCGACGGCGGCCTTGTCGGCGGGCGAGAAGTACTTCGCGACATAAAGCTTGCCGACGACCTCGCCCAACGCCGCGTTGGTCTCGGCCACCGCCCGCTTCCAGCGCGCCCGCAGTTCCGTTGCCCCTGTCAGCGCCGTCCCCGAAAACGCAAAACGCTCCGCGACGAACGCCTTGGGCAGATAGTTCGCGTAATGCTCGATCGCGCGCAGCGTAAGGTACTCTTTCCAGATCTCGACCGGCTCGCTGGCGACGAGTCTCGAAATCCCGATCGCGGCGGACGCCTGCCACACGACGAAGCGCTTCTGCGTGCCGAGCCCGGCGGCCGCGAAATAGGCGTTCCAATCCATCCCCGGCGCCTTCGCCGCGAAGTCGGCGAGCGTCCACGGATTGTTGCCTTTCTGAACGTCGTCGCTGTCTTCGCGGCTTGCATGCGCCTCGGCGATCTTTGTCTCCAGCGCCATGACGCGCACAGCCTTCGCCGGCGCGTCGGCGACGCCCGCGAGCTTCAGCATCGCCGCCATGTGCGTCACATAGGCCGCGCGCACGCGCTTGGACGTATCGTCGTTGTTCAAATAATAGGCGCGGTCCGGCATGCCGAGTCCGCCTTGGATCAGATACGGCGCATAGGTTTCCGGCGCGTCGAACGCGGGTTGCGCCCACAAGCCGAAGATGTTGTCGGTGTAGAGATCGGTGGCGTTGAATGCAGCGACGTCGGCGCGCATGTTCTCGCCGAGCACGCGCATCAGCGACGCCCGGTCGGTGATCGCCGCGACCCGCGCAAGCACGGGGGCGAGCGGCGCCGCGCCCTTCGCCTCGATCGCCGCTTCGTCCATGAAGCTCGCGTAATAGTCGCCGACCTTCTGCGCGTCGGAGCCGGGCGCCGCACCTTTCGCCGCCGCCTGGATCAAATCGACGGTGCGTCCGCCCGCCTCCTCGCTCAGCACCGCGCTCACGCCGTACGAGCTGCGGTCGGCGGGGATCGGATGCGCCTTCACCCATGCCCCGTTCGCGTACGCCCAGAAGTCGTCGCCCGGCGCGACGCTCGTATCCATGCCCGCGCGATCCACGCCCGCGGCCCACGCCGCAACCGCGCCCGCAACAAGAAAGAAGAGAATGGCCGCCGAACGCCGCATGTCGCACCCCTGATCAAGTTTGGGGGGACACTACTGCCGCGGCCGCGCGCGTGGAAAGCGCCGCACCCGCGCCGCCGATCAACTATTCGTAGGCCGCCTGGCCGAAACTCACGTCTTTTCGCTCTTGCGCGCCGCCTTCTTCGCCGATGCACCATGATGGCCCGGCGGCTCGGCCAGCGGTTCGTCATGCGCGCCGTGCGCATGCGCGGCATGACCGGTGAGCAGATCGTGCATCACGTCGAAGACGCGCACACCCGCCTCGCGCGGCATGGGCGCCAGCCACGGCGACGCGGCGAGCGTCACCGTCGCGTCCTTGAACCCTTGGCGCCAGCGCGCGTTCATCGTCGCGCGGCCGAACTCGAAGTCCTTCGTCGCGCCTTGCGCGTCGTGCGGGCGATAGATGAGCTGCGCGATGTCCATCGTCGTCACGCAGCCGAAATTGTAGAGCCACTTCGCCTCGGGCGTCGCCTTCAGCTCGTCCGGCAATTGGTCGTAAAGCGAATTGATGTTGTGCCGCACGTCGTGCTTGATGCGAAACGCGTTCGTGCCCGTGCGCGTGCGGCTGGAGTAGCGGATGTCTTTCTCGCGCTCGGCCACCTCTTCGAGGTTCGCCGGCAACGGCCCGCGCGAATGGAAGAGATCCACCTGAAACGTCAGCCGGCTGCGCCGCGGAATGTAGTCGAGCACGTATTCGAGCGGCGTGTTCGAGACGAGGCCGCCGTCCCAATAATGCTCGCCGTCGATTTCGATCGCCGGAAACCCGGGCGGCAGAGAGCCGCTCGCCATCACGTGCTCGGGGCGGATCGTCGTCGTCGCATTGTCGAAATAGGCGAAGCTGCCCGTCCGCACGTTCACCGCGCCGACCGAAAACCGCATCTCCTTGGCGTTGATGCGGTCGAAATCGACGAGGCGCTCCAGCGTGCGCTTCAACGCCGTCGTGTCGTAGTAGCTCGTGGGCTTCGTCCGCCCGATCCAGCTATAGGGCGCATGCGGCGCAAAGAAGCCCGGCTGGCCGTAGACCAGCGCCGCCATCGACGCCGCCTGGCGCTGCGAATTCGCGAACGGACCCATCAGCGCATCCGGCCAATGCGCCGTCGTCGAGGTGATGCCCTCCCAGAACTCGCGCAGCCGCTCGACACGCTTCTCCGGCGCGTTGCCCGCGATGATCGCCGAGTTGATCGCGCCGATCGAAATGCCCGCGACCCAATCCGGCAGGTACTCGGATTCCGCCAACGCCTCATAGACCCCGGCCTGATAGCTGCCGAGCGCACCGCCGCCCTGCAGCACGAGCGCCACTTTCTTGTCGTAGGAGGCGGGCCGGCGCGGCGCCTTCATGTCGGCCAATTCGGCAGGCGTCATCGGCTTCGGTTGCATGTTCATCGCGCGTCCCTGGTGCGAGCGGTTTCGTCCTCTGGCCAAAGGTGTCGCAAACGCCGACCCGCGAGTGAAATGCCCATCCGCTCGGGTTTGCATAGCCGACGCGTATGGCAACGTCGAAAACCCACATATTTCCGCGGCCTTTACGCCCCCGAACAACTTTGTAACGCCGCGCCGCGAACCCGCCTTCCCGACACAGTTTGCGACAGCGATGAACCGAGTCTGAACGGCGCGAAGGTGTCGCCCTTCATGTCCCGCGCCCAATTCTTTCACCATCAAGACCGCACCTCTTCATGCGGCAACAAGACAA
>QKCS01000181.1 GCA_003246795.1 Alphaproteobacteria bacterium | reverse complement strand
CCGCGCGCGCCCGTCACCCCGCCGACGACGCTGGACCCGCCGGCGAACGGAATGATCGCGATCTTATTCTGCTCGGCCCATTGCAGAACGCGCACGACGTCGTCCGCCGAGCGCGGATAGACGACGGCGTCGGGCGCATCGTCGAGCTTGCCGGCCCGCAGATAGAGAAGATCGTGATAGCTCTTGCCGCGCGCATGGCTCGCGCGCTCATAGACGTCATCGCGCACATTCTCCGCACCGACGATCGCGGCAACCGCCGCGCGCCCAGCCGCCGGCAATGCGCTCGCCCGCAACGAAATCTGCTCGAGCGGCTTGGCGGGCGTGTGCGGCGGTTCGCTCGTGCCCAACGCCGCCGCGATCCATGGCCACGCCGCATCGCGCCCCTCGACGGGGTCGTGGGCCTTGACCCAACCCCAGCCGTTCCAGCGCGTGTTCTTGCGGTCGATCGCCATGCGCATCACGCCCTGAACTTCAAGGCTTTGGGCATCACCTCGAACATGGCGGGTAGGCGGCCGGGCAGTTCGCCGTCGGCTTCGATCAGCACGGCTTCGCCCGCCGTCGCCTCGACGGGCGTCGCGATCACCGTTCGCCCGCGAAACACCTTCACGTTCGGATTGTGCACATGCTGGCCTGTGTACAATTGATTCATCGCCTTCATAACGTCGCCCCTCGGCGCATCGCCGATCAGGATCACGTCGAGCAGCCCGTCGTCGGGCGACGCGTCGGGCGCGATGCGCATCCCGCCGCCGAAGTACTGGCCGTTGCACACCGCGCAGGTCGAAACCGAAACGACCTCGTCGAACACGTCGTCCACTTTGAGCCGCACAGGCTTCGCCTTGAAGCGCAAGAGGCTCATCAGGCTGCCCCACGTATAGGCGAATTGGCCGGCCATTCGTTTGACCAGCGTGGCCCGGTTCACGCGGTCGACGACGTCGCCGCTCATCCCGAAGCTCGCGATGTTCGCGAAATGGCGCGTTCCCGTCTTGCCGTCGCCGGAAACGAAGCTCAGCCGCCCGACGTCGATACGCCGTGCCCGCCCCTCGGCGATGCGTGCCAGCGACGCGTCGAACCCCGGCGCTATGTCGAATGTCTTTCGAAAGTCGCCGCCGGTGCCGAGGTTCAACAGCGCGAACTCGGCCTCGGAATTGATCGGAATGCCGTTCTGGAAAAAGCCGTTGACGACCTCGTTGATCGTGCCGTCGCCGCCCACCGCAACGACGCGCTCGTAACCTTCCATCAGCGCATGGCTCGTGATCCGCGCCGCGTCCATCGGTGCGGCGGTCATCGCCACGGTCAGCGGCCCGGTCACGTCGGCGAGCCGTTTGGCGATCGCCGAGGCGTCGCGTCCCGTCTTGCCGCCGGCCGAGCGTGGATTGATGACGGCGAACGTTTTCATGCGCGCGCCAGCGCGCCGTAGCGCCAGGCGATCGAGTCGATCTGACGTTGCTTCTCTTCGTCGCTCCAGCCGCGTTCGCCCGCCATGATATCGGCCACGGTTTGCAACGCGCCCGGCTCCAAGCGCCCCAGCGTTCCAAGGCCCGTGCGCCGGAACAAAACGTCGTCCAAAGTCATGGCCATTTCGGATCGTACGGCGAACGTCACTTGCGCGGCAATATCGGGCAGTCGCTGGGACACGCATCGGGCGAGCGCCGGCTCGGCGGCGGCGAGCGCCGCGACGTTCTCGCCGCGCGCGCCATAGTTGCGCGCGATGTTCTCGACGATCGTGCCGGAGAGGTCGCGGTGCTTGACCATCATCCGCTCGACGAAACTGCGGAACCACCCGGTCGATCCGGGCAGCGGCGCCTCCGCTGTGTCGCAGGCTTTCATCGCCGCGCCGAGTTTCGAGCCGATGAGGTCGACGCATTTCTGTGCGATCTCGCGCGAGGTCGTCCACTTGCCGCCGATCGCCGAAAGCAAATTGGCCGGCCCACCCTCCGCGCCGTGATCCACGATCTCCGCGCGCCGGCTCGCGTTGTAGCTGTCCTTCGACCCGTAGTCGACGAGCGGCCTCAAGCCCGCATAAGCATAGACGACGTCGTCCCGCGTGACCTTCACGCCCGGCAGCCCCTCGTTCACGAAGGCGAGGAACGCGTCGATCTCCTCTGCCGCGACGCACAGATCGTCCGGCTTGCCGGTGAACACGCTGTCGGTCGTGCCGATGATCGTGTGCTCGCGCCACGGCAGCACGAAAAAATGACCGCCCTTGTGCGACACGGTAAGCGCATGCCCGTTCGTCAGCGACCGCGTCACGACGTGGATGCCCTTGGAGCGAATCAGCTTGTGCGAGGCCTCGCCGCCGCTGATGAGTTCGAGCAAGCGGTCCGCCCAGGGCCCCGCGGCGTTGACGAAAAGCCGCGCGCGCAGCTGCGCTTCGGCGCCCGACAGCGTGTCGCGCACCCGCACGGTGCCCACCCGATCGCCCGCCTTCTCGAACGACAGCGCCTCGGCGTAGTTCGCCACGACCGCGCCGTGCGCGACCGCGTCGACCGGACATTCGAGTCCGAGGCGCTCGGGCGAATACATCTGGCAATCGTAGTAGAGCAGCGCGCCCGCGATCTTCATGTGCGCGAGCACCGGCTCCATCATGCGCGCTTTCTCGGCCGAAACCTCAGTGTGCGCCGCCATATGCTGGTCGGGATCGTCCAGCTGATTGCGGTCGTAGGACAGCCAGTCGTAGATCGTGAGCCCCGATCCTACGATCCACTTTTCCATCCCGCTTTTGATCGGCAGCAGGAAGCGCAGGGGATAGACCATATGCGGCGCGATCTTTTCCCAAATGCGCCGCTCCTTCAGCGACTCACGAATGAGCCGAAACTCGAGCCCTTTCAGATAGCGCAAGCCGCCGTGCACCAGCTTCGACGATCCCGAACTCGTGCCGCACGAAAAATCGCGCTTCTCGATCAGCGCGACGGACAAGCCGCGCCGCGCCGCGTCGCGCGCGATGCACGAGCCCGTGATGCCGCCGCCGATGACGGCGACGTCGAACACGTTGGAGTCCAAGTCGGGAAAGTTGCGGCGCATCAAGTCCGGGCACTAGCGAGGCCAGGAAAGTTCAATCTGGCCCCGCTTTTGTCAATTGGCGCGGGCCCGAGCCGCCTGTTAACCTGCTACCGCCAAGCCATCAGCCAAGTAACGAACCGCGCCATGCCACAAGTCAAAGCCAACGGCCTTTCCTTCGAAGTCGAGTCCTTCGGACGCGAAAGCGACCCGGCGATCCTGCTCATCATGGGCTATTCGGCGCAGTTGACGCGCTGGCCGCTCGACATGTGCGAAGGCCTCGCCTCGCGCGGCTTTCGCGTCATCCGCTTCGACAACCGCGACGTCGGCTTGTCGTCGAAGCTCCAAAACGCGCCTGTCCCCAACGCGATGGAGGCTTTCGCGAGGGCGGCAGCGGGCCAGCCGATCGAGGCGCCGTACAAGCTGAACGACATGGCGGCGGATGCGGCGGGCATCCTCGACGCGCTGAAGATCGACAGGGCGCACGTAGCGGGCGCCTCGATGGGCGGCATGATCGCACAAACCATGGCGCTGAACCATCCCGCGAAGCTGCGCACGATGATCTCGATCATGTCGACGACCGGCCGACCTGGCCTGCCGCCCGGCAAGCCGGAGGCGATGGCGGTGCTCACCACGCCGCCCGCGAACCTCGAACGCGACACGCGCATCGCGCACGCGACGAAGGTCTGGCGCACGATCGGCAGCGAACCGCCCTACGCGGCGACCGACGCGGAACTCCGCACGATGGCCGAGCAGGACATCGACCGCACGCCCTATTACGCCCCAGGCATGGCGCGCCAGCTCGTCGGAATCCTGGCGTCGGGCCCGCGTCACGAGCTGTTGAAGAACGTCACTACGCCGAC
>QKCS01000044.1 GCA_003246795.1 Alphaproteobacteria bacterium | reverse complement strand
CCTCTTCCAGCATCGGCAGGAAGGCTCGGTATCGGTCGAGGATAGGCGCATAGGCGCGTTGGCGCTCGCGGGTTGCCTGACTGATTGCCGAAACCGCAGATCCTATCGTCGCATTTCGGCAGAGCGCGCGAATGTCAAAGTTCACGCCGACGATCTCTCCCAGAAACCGATCAGGAAGGGTGCGGTTGAAATCGTATCGCACGTGCTCCTCGATGATGCTGCGATAGCGGTCGGAGACGCGCAAGTTGAACGCGCCGGCGCGCCACTCCACCAGCGCGACGATCTCGGCCAGCCGCGCCTTGATCGCCTCGTTCTGAATGATGTCGGTTTCTCCGGCCGCCGCCATTTCGTCGATCGTTCTGCGGTAGAAGCGCGGGGGGTTGATGTAGCCGAGGGTCTGCACGCCGCGTTGGAACGCCTCCGCGTTTCCAGGGGCCACGGCGCACGTGTCCAATGAGGCGAGGATGACGGCTTGGTCGGAGAGCTGTTGGGCGAGAAAATCGAGGTCGCGCGTCTGGCCGGCGATGCTCTCCACAATGTCCTCGTGCAGACGCACGACGAACTCACGTTCCTTCGCCCGTTCGATGCGCGCCGCATTCCAGTTCGACACCTGAATACCGACGAACACGCCGAGTACGACGATCACGAAATCAATCGCGATCGCGGTCCATTCCTGCCTGCGCAGGTGCGCGATCACGCGGCGCAACAGCATACGATATCTCCCTGCTTGCCGCGGGCGCATGACCGATATCCATTCCGCTGCCGAGGTGGCGTGTCGTGCTTGGGCCAACAACGGACCAACGCACCCGACCTCGCGTCAGCTCGCCGCCTCCTCCGGCGGCTTCACGTTGCGGAACATCGCGAGCAGGGCGAAGTCGTAGGCGATCTTCAGGACGCCGCAGATGATGAAAGGAAGCGCGACGTAGCCTGCGGCGAAGAGCGCGCCGGCGAGTGCGGGGCTTGCCGCGGCGGCGAGGCTGCGCGGGACGGCGGTGAAGCTTGCGGCGGCGGGGCGTTCCTCTGATTCCACGACCGCCATCACGTAGGAGGCGCGCGCGGGCACGTCCATCTGGCTCAAAAGCGCGCGCACGAGCAGGAGCGCGAGCGCCGTTTCGAGCGTGGGGCTCACCGCCGCCGCGATGAGCGCGACGCTTGCCGGCACGTGCGTCCACACCATCGTGTTGACAAGGCCGATGCGATGGCTGAGCCAGGCGGCCGCGGGCTGCGACAGCGCGCCGAGCAAGCCGGCCGCGAGGAAGAACGTGCCCGCGGCGGCGAGCGACATCCCGAACTTCTCGAACAGCCACAGCGCCATCAGCGACTGCACCGCGAAACCGCCCGCGAAGGCGTCGATCGAGAAGAGGGCAGCGAGTTTCGTCACGCGGGCGCGCGAGCGGGTGAGGGGCGCGGTACGTTGGCGCGGGCCGCTCGCCTCTTCGCGCGGGATGAGGGCGTAGAGCGCGCCGCCCGCCGCGCCGATGAGCGCGTAGAGCGCGAACATCGCCTGCAGCGCCATCAGCTCGCCGATGCCCCAAGGTCGCATCGCCTCGGGCGCGGCAGCGGCGAGCGATCCGACGGCGGCGGCGAGCGCGCCGATCAGGCTGTAGCGCGCGAAGACCGTCGTGCGCGCGCGGCCTTCCGCGTGGTTCGCGATCAGCGCGTGTTCCAGCGGCACGAAGATCGACACGTTTCCGGCCGACGGGTTGATCGTGCCGACGCAGGCGATGAGGAAGAGCGGCGCCGTCCAACTCGCGAACGCGAAGGCGAACCCGGTCGCCGTCATCAAGCCCGCCGCCGCGATCAATAGCGCGCGTTCGCCGAAGCGCCCGGCGACCATGCCGATCGCGATCGTGGTGAGCGCCGAGCCCGCGAGCGCCAAGGTCGCCACGACGCCGATCTCGAACACGCTCATGCCGCGCGCCGCGAGATAGACGGGCAGCAGCAGCGCCACGAACCCGTCGGCAAAATCGCGCAACGCGCGCGCCGCATAGATAAGCGCCGCCGTGTGGCGGCGGGCGTGCGTTTTGGCGATGTCCATCATGGCGCGTTCTCAAGCCCCGTCGTTCGTTTCGCCGCCCATCGGCGGCAGCATCGAACGGTCCTTGGGCGCGAACGCCTTTGAGTCGCTGGGAGACCGTGTTGCCCCAACCGGTGGGAGTCTAATGCGTGGCAGGGCGGGCGGGCAATGGGCTACGCTTCCACGCACGAGGAAAGCGACACATGCTCAGAGGCACATGTCATTGCGGGGCGGCGGGGTGGGCGCTTGCGGGCGATCCGGGGACGATCACGGCGTGCAACTGTACGCTCTGTCGGCGGTACGGCGGGCTTTGGGCGTATGACTATGAGAACGAACGCATCCACATGTCGGGACCGACGTCGGTTTATCGCCGCAAAGACGAAAAGGAACCGACGCTCGAGATTCATTTCTGTGCGACGTGCGGTTGCGTTCTTTGCTGGCGCGGGCTGCAGCTTCGGAAGGACGGGCGCCGGCGCATGGCGGTGAACATCCGCCTCGCGCCGCCCGATGCCGTCGCCGATCTTGCGATCGATCATTTCGACGGGCTCGACACCTTCGAAGACCTGCCGCGCGACGGACGGTGCGTGCGCGATCTGTGGTTCTGAGGCGGCCGCTCAATCGGAGGTTTTGCAGTGTCGAACGGTGACGGGCGCAAGGCGCGCGATCCTCAAGAGTTGGAACGTGTGCTGATCGAGCGGCAGTGGAAGGGTGATGTCCACGGATGGCGGCGCTTTACGAGGCGGATGCCGTATTCTCAAACTGTCCCTTGAGCGTCGGATTGGGCCAGGCGCCGCTCTGGCGCACGTGCGCCTTGGCGAGATTCTCGTTCGCGAAGTCCCAATTCACCAGCGACGACAGGAACGCGTCGACATAGGCTTCGCGGCGCGAACGGTAGTCGATGTAATAACCGTGCTCCCACAGATCGAGCGCGAGCAGCGGCTGGAGGCCGCGGACGCCGGGTGTGTTTGCGTCCTTCGTCGTTGCGATCTTCAGTTTGTTGACGTCGACGACAAGCCAGATCCAGCCGCTGCCGAAATGCGAGGTCGCGGCCTTCTTGAACTTCTTCACGAAATTGTCGTAGCCGCGGAAGTCAGTGGCGATCTGGTGCTCGACCGCGCCGGTGGGTTCGCCGCCGCCGTCGCGCTTCATCGAGCGCCAGAAGAAGGCATGGTTCCAGGCTTGCGCGGCGTTGTTGAAAAGTTCGGATGTCGTCTTGCGGCGCGCGGTTCGTTGGATGACCTGCTCGAGCGGGGCGCCGGCCAGCGGCGTGCCCTGGGTCAGCGCCTCGGTTCGCGCCAGATAGCGTTTGTGGTGATTGTTGAAGTGGTTTTCGAGCGACGTGCGCGAGATGTGGGGTTCGAGCGCGTCGGTGGGATAAGGAAGGGTGGCAGCTGCCATCGTCATGTGTGCTCCTTTAGGTCAAAAGGGTTGCGTTGCCCGCGAGCGCGGCCCGCGAACGTGATCGAGAAATGAGCTTTAAGGCCAACCGGCGACGACGTCGCGGCCAAACCCCGCAAAAAACAAAGCGCTTTCACGCTTCGTTGCGCCGTCAACGGCGCGCGGGGAAGCAAAAGAATTCTATCACAAAGCGACGTTCGGAATCGAACAAAAACCCGCACGATTGCGCAAGATGACGTCGAATTGCGCTTGATCGCGCAAAGAACGACAGCGCGATGCGCCGTACACGGAATTGCGTAAACTCGCTGCGCCTGAAGCCGTGTCGGCGACGCGGCTGCGCACGCTCAAAACTCGAATGCGTCTTTCGGGATGGCGCGCGCTTCTTTGCACGCGGCGCGGAAGTCGTAGGGCACGTCGTCGGCGCAGTCGGGCCATCTTTGCGTGGCGACCCAGAATTCGACGAG
>QKCS01000080.1 GCA_003246795.1 Alphaproteobacteria bacterium | reverse complement strand
GCCTTTCGGGTGCACGATCAGATAGGCGGGCACGGGCACTGTGATCCGCCCCTTGCGCCCCTTGAGCAGGAACCCGTAAGGGATGGTCACGAAGCCGCAGGTGAAGGCGTAGAGCTGGACGGACATGCGGTCGCCACGATCTCGTTTCGTGAGCGACGTTCGTAGCAGCTTGTGCCAAGAAAGTCGTGGGTAGTCCCACGACTTCGTCGATCGACGCGAGGCGTGGTTTCGGCGAACGCTATCGGCTCCTGCCCTTCGCTCGATATTCCAGAATGTCGCCCGGCTGGCAGTCCAAGGCGGCGCAGATCGCGTCGAGCGTTTCGAAGCGCACACCTTTCACCTTGCCGGATTTCAGGAGCGAGAGGTTCGCTTCGGTGATGCCGACGCGCTCGGCCAACTCCTTCGAGCGCATCTTGCGGGTGGCCAGCATCACGTCGAGGGTGACGACGATCATCGCGCTACACGAAGTTCGCGTTTTCGTCGGCGACGCGCGTGGCCTCCGACATCACGCGGGCGACGACGGCGGCGACCGCCGCGGCGAAGAGAGCGACGAGATCTTCGAGGCCGATGCTGATCGCGAAGACGAAGCGCGGCTCGGGAGCCGAGCGCATCAGCAAGTACGAGATCGGCGCTTGCGCGACGAAGGCCGTCACCACGTAACCGAAGAGCGCGAGACTAAGGGCGCCCAACGTTTTGCTGGTCGCGGGCGAAAAGACGTCGCCCTTGGCGAAGAGTCCGAAGAGGCGGCGCAGCGAGAGCAGACCCCAGACGGCGATCGCAAGCGGCACGGCGGCGCATGCGAGGGCCAGCATGCGGTCGTCGAGCGGGATGCTGTCGCTCAGGTACCTCCCGGCACTCAAGTGGTAGAGGCGCAGGTTCAGCGGTGCGGTCGCATTGGGCGCAAGATAGGTCGCAAGCACGGCAAGCGGCCACGCGAAGGCCGCGGCCAGAGTGAGCCACGCCATGACGCGGCTGAGGAATGCGAGCTGCGCGCGGTCGTGGCGCATGAACGCGGCCCACACGTTGAATGCGACGAGCACGAGGGCCGCAGCGATCAATCCGTTGACCATGGTCGACTCCATCGGGTTGGATGAGATTACCATAGGGCAGAAATAAATTATTGCAATACAATAATTTTGTTTCAGGCGTATGATGCGCCGCATCCGAGCTAAGGGTGAGCATGGTTGCCGAGAACCGCGATCTTGCCGCCGCGATCACGCGGCTGGCCGAGCATTTGGTGTTTGACCGCTTTCCCAAAATCCGCAACGAGGCGCAGCTTTATGCGATCGGGCCGCTTCTGTCGTCGCTTCACGAGCCGGGCCTTAGGCGCGTGTTCGCGCGGCTGATGGCGATTCCCGATTTTCGAGACGCCTACGAAGAGATCACGGAACGGTCCGAACTGCCGCCCGAATGAGGCTCAACGTGGCACGCCGGTGCCGTACACGTTTATGGCCTTGTTGAAGGGCGCCTTGCGTTCTTCGTCGTAGCCGGAGCGGATCGCCATCGTTTCGTGCCAGAGGATTTCGGTTGCGGGATAGGGCAGGAGCGTGCGCACGCGCTGTTGCTCGTCGGGGCGAAGCGCCGCGAACGTCTCGCGCAATTTTTCCAAGCACCAGACGCGATAGCGCGACACGGGCAGACGCTTGTAGTGCGTGCCTTGCACGGCCATGTCGAAGTGCTTGAGGCCGCAGCCGTAGGATTCGGCGTTGATCGCGAGTTGGACGAGATGCGTTTCGGCGATCTCTTTCAGCATGTCGGCGGCCTCGGGCGGGACGTCGTCGACGAAGGCGGGCTTGCCCGCCATCGCGTGCGCGTTCCAGACGCGGGCTACCCATTCGTAAACGGCGGGCGCGGTGTTGCGCATGATCTCGGCCGGCGTCGGGTCCTGGCCGAAATGGCGCAGCATCGGGCCCATCATGCCGAAGTCGGCGATCGACGGCGTTTCGCCCAAGAGATACGGGCGGTTCTTGAGCATCGCGGTCATGTTGGCGAGCGCGTTGCGATAACTGCCTTCCACATGGGAGCGGGTCTCGGCCGTGACGCCGTCGCGCACGACGAAGCCGATGCGCTGGCGCCGTTTGATGAGCATGAGTTTCATGAAACGCGGGAGCTTCATGAAGCCCATCAGCTCGTCGACCAGGATGCGCGAGAGCAGCGCGCGGTCGTGCTCGTAGCTCCAGCGGTAATGCATCGCCGGGCGCCACAGCCACTCGTCGCCGTAATCTTCGATCAAGAGCGCGATGAAGCGCACGACCGGATCGGCGGGCATCACCGCGGGCGCGGGATGTTCCTTTTCCAGCTGCTGGATGATGGGCGTCGTGTCCGACATCCACCGGCCGTCGTCGCGCAACACCATGGGCACTTGAATCGCGCCCGTCTCTTCGCGGATGCGCTTCGCGTCAGCGTAGGGCGAGGCCATGCCGTAGCCGATGCCCTTGTAGCGCAGGTACGCTTCGAGCTTGCCGGTGTAGTAGGAGACGGTAATGCCGTAGACCTTCATTGATCGCTCCTGCGTTCCGGCGCCGCTTGCCACGGTGCGTGCATCGATTCACCGGGTAGCGCCAAGACGACGCGCGAGATTACCGCACAGGCCCCGCGCGTGTAGGCTAAACTCAGGATCATGCTGGGCAAGCACGCGACCCGCCCTGTTTCGTCTCTGATCGAGACCTTGGCGATCCTTGCGCGTTTGTATCGCGGGCGCGACACGGTGCCGGACGATCCGTTCGGCATGATCCTGTGGGAGAACGTCGGTTATCTGATCGACGACGAGCGGCGCGCGGCGTTGTTCGCCGAGTTCACCGAACGCGTGGGGTTGTGCGCGGACGACATCGCGGCGGCGCGCGACACGGTGCTGCTCGACATTGCGCGCTGCGCGGGGATGCGGCCGGAGGAGCGCGTTGCAAAGCGGCGGCGCATCGCCCAGATTACGACGGCGCGCGCTGGCGGCGACTTGAACGCGGCGCTCGCCACGTTGACGCCGGCGAAGGCCGCAGCGTTGCTCAGGGCCTATCCGGCGATCGGCGAGCCCGGCGCGGACAAGATCATGCTCTTCGCCGGACTGGACGTCAGGCCGGCCGTCGACTCGAACGGCGTGCGCGCGATGCTGCGGCTGGGTCTTTGTCGCGAGGGCAAGAGCTACGGCGTGTCCTATCGCGCCGCGACGGCGGCGTTGCGTACGCACGGCAAAGCGACGCGCGCGTGGTTCACCGACACCTATCGCGCGCTCAAGGCGCACGGACGCGCGGTGTGCAAACGCTCGGAACCACTGTGCGTCGCGTGCGCGCTATCCCGAACGTGCCCGCGGACGAAGCTGAAGGGATCGTATTGAGCCAACACGCTTTGCTGTCGCGGCGGCGCGCGGTTCAGCGTTTCGGCGCGAACGAGCGTGCGACCTTCGCGACGCGCGCCTCTTCATAGGTGTCTTGGGCGAGGGCGAGCGTTGAACCGAGGCTGGCGTCGTGGCGGATGTCGGTGAGGCCCATTGCCAACTCGTGCGCGGTGCGGATGGCGCGGCCGGCGTGGAGCGTGACGGGCGCGCGTTCCAGACGCGCTTCTAAGAGCCGATAGGCGCGCTCGATCTTTTTCAGTTCGGGATAGTCCTCGCCCAACTCCCGCCGTCTCGCGGTCGCAGGCGAGCGCGGTCGCGACGTGATAGGTCGCGGTCTTCGGTTCGTGAGATTCGGCGGGCGGCTGATCGGCAAGGGCGGGGGCGGATGGGGGCATGCGCGGGCTCGCCTCTGAATAAGCAAGCGGAATCTGCCGGCGCGTGCTGGGTCGCGATCAATGTTTCAGGTCGCGATCGATGAGGACGGCGAGCAGCAGCGCGGGGCCGCCGTGCGCTTGCCAGGCGTGATTGGTGCAGCGTTGGATGACGACTTGGC
>QKCS01000048.1 GCA_003246795.1 Alphaproteobacteria bacterium | reverse complement strand
ACACGAAGATGCAAACCGAGCCCGGGCCGTATGAAAGTGTGAATGCTTCGGCGTCGCCCCGCCTCATCTTCGTCTGTGATCACGCCGCCAACGTGCTGCCCTCGGTCTACGGCACGCTCGGGCTTCGCGAGAGCTTGTTTCAGACGCACATCGCCTTCGATATCGGCGCCGGCGACGTCACGCACGTTCTTGCTGCCGCCTTCGACGCGCCCGCGATATTGGGCACGTATTCGCGGCTCTTGATTGACCTCAACCGCGGTCTCGATGATCCGACTTTGGTGATGAAGTTGTCGGACGGCGCGATCATCCCCGGAAACGAGAAGATCAGGCCGTCCGAAATCGAAACCCGTGTCGCTCGCTACTATCGGCCCTATCACGAGGCGATCGAGGCGGAGATCGCGCGTGCCGGCACGCTCGGCATCACGCCGACGTTGATCTCGATCCACAGTTTCACGCCCGAATGGCGCGGCACGCAAAGGCCGTGGCAAATCGGCGTCCTTTGGAGCCGCAGGGACGGGCGCTTGGCCTTGCCCGTGCTGGAAGCGCTCAGGCGCGAGCCTGATCTCACCGTCGGCGACAATCAGCCTTATTCGGGCGAGCTTGAGAACGATTGCATGTCGCAGCACGCGGTCGCGCGTGGGTTGCCGCATGTTCTGCTTGAGATCCGGCAGGATCTGATCGCCGACCGTGCCGGCGCGGTGTTCTGGGCGGAACGTCTCGTCCCCATATTGCGAACCGCGCTTGGACGCCTAGATTCCAGGCAACAAGGCGAGAGTGCGACATGAACGAAACGACACGAAACGAAATCGAAGCTGCGGTATTCCGTCGCTTGGTGGCGCATTTGCAGAAACGCACGGACGTCCAGAACATCGATCTGATGAATCTCGGCGGATTCTGCCGCAATTGCTTGGGCGATTGGTACAAGGACGCGGCCGCCGAACGGGGCGTCGAGATTTCGAAAGATGACGCGCGGGCGCGCGTCTACGGCATGCCGCAGGCGGAATGGAAAGCCCGCTACCAGAAAGAGGCGACGCCCGAACAAAAGGCGGCTTTCGAAAAAGCCCACAAGAATCACGGCTAGAGACGATTGATCGCGACCCTGGAGCGCACTAGGGTTCGCGCCCTTCTCAAGAGTCCATTTTTTCAGACCGGGTTCGTCGCCATGGCCAAAGCCAATTTCGCCAAGGATCAATTGAAATCGTACGTCGAGCGCGTGGAGCGTCTCGAGGAAGAGAAAACGGCGCTCGCTGGCGACATCCGCGAAGTCTATGCGGAGGCCAAGGGCCAAGGCTTCGACACGAAAATCATGCGTCAGGTTGTCCGTTTGCGCAAAATGGACTCGCACGAGCGCGAAGAACACGACGCGCTGCTCGACCTCTATATGTCGGCCTTGGGAATGGCGAGCTAGCCAGATTTTCTAACGTCGCTCTTATGTCCCTGTGCATCGCGCATGCCTCGCATGCGTGACCGGCGGTGCCGGGTGTGATGCGCGTCGCAGCCAGCCGTTCCAAGGGTCTGTATCCGATGTGCGATACGCGGCGACGACGCCGCGCTCGCGGAGGCGGCATGACCCTCGAATTGATCGCGTTCGACAAGTATTGGGCGCGGGTGATCGCCGCCGAAGGCAGCGCCTCGCTTCAAGCGTCATGCAGCAACTTCGCGACGATCGCGCCGTTCCTGGAGGACGCGATCGACGCGCTGATTGCGATGCACGAGCAAAGGATGAACGGCGCGCCGTGGACGGCCTATCTCGTGCGCGACAAGGCCGCGCGTGAAATCGTGGGCCTCGGCTCGCTGTCCGAATGCGGCGATGGAACGGTCGCAATCGCCTTTCATACGTTTCCGCCTTGCGAGGGCCGCGGCTTCGGAAAGGAAACGGCGGCGACGCTCGTCGAGGTGGTCTTCCGCCGCCGCGGCGTGCGCGAAGCGATCGCGCACACAAGGCCACACGACGGCGCCGCGGCCGCGATCATGCGTGCGCTCGATTTCGTTCACGCGAAGACGGTGACGGATTCCGTGCGCGGCTTGCGTTGGCAATGGTCGCTCGCGCGACCGCACACAGGCGACAGTACGAAAGGAACGTTCGTGCCCATGCTACGCGCGGGCGTGATCACGTCGCTGCTGATGGCCTGACGTTTTGGACCTGCCGAGGCCGCAAAGACCCGATGACAGCGCGATGCGCGGTCCTAAGCTGCGCCCGCCTGCGCCTCGTCGAGACCCATCTCGCGCAGCTTGCGGTAGAGCGTCGAACGGCCGATGCCGAGCCGGCGCGCGACTTCAGACATGTGCCCTTCGTACTTTTCGATCGCGAACTTGATGAGCTCGTGCTCGATCTCTTCGAGCTTGCGCAAGTGCCCGTCGATGCCCATGACGTTGACGCCCGGCGCACGGGCGCCCGAATCGGCGGCGGGTGCGGGCGCGACTGCAATCATGCGCTGCTCCGCATTGCGCTCATAGGCTTCGTCGTCGTGGGTCGCCTTCACCGTGATGCCGAGTTGGCTCGCGATCTGCGGGAAGTCGCCGGGGCGAAGGCACTCGCCGTCGCACATGACGACCGCGCGGAACACCGCGTTCTCCAGCTGGCGGATGTTGCCCGGCCAGTTGTAGCTTGCGAGCATGTCGAGCGCCGCGGGTTCGAGCCCGACGATCTTCTTGTTCTCTTCCACCGCGAAGCGGCGGATGAAGTGCGTGACGAGGCCCGGAATGTCCTCGCGCCGGTCGCGCAGCGGCGGCAGGGCGATCGGAAACACGTTCAACCGATAGAACAGGTCTTCGCGGAACTTGCCCTCTTCGACCTGCTGCTGAAGATTGCGGTTGGTCGCCGAGATCAAACGGATGTCGACCTTGACAGGCCGCTTCGCGCCGACGGGGTCGACTTCGCCTTCCTGGATCGCGCGCAGCAGCTTGACCTGCATGTCGAGCCTGAGTTCGCCGATCTCATCCAGGAACAGCGTGCCGCCGTTGGCCTCCTGGAATTTGCCGATGTGCTTGTCGACCGCGCCCGTGAATGCACCCTTCTCATGACCGAACAGGATGCTCTCGATCAGCGTGTCGGGGATCGCGCCGCAATTGACGGCGACGAACGGTTTGCCCGCCCGGTCGGATGCGCCTTGGATGGCGCGCGCGAGCACTTCCTTGCCGACGCCGCTTTCGCCTTCGATCAGAATCGGGATGTTCGACTGCGCCGCCCGTTCGGCCATCTTGACGACGCCGCGCATGGCTGGGCTCTCGGCGATCAGATCGCCGAACGTCAGTCGCCCATCCTGCACTTTCTTCAGCCGCTGGATCTCGCCGCTCAGCGCTTTGACCTTCAGCGCGTTCTGGATCGACACCTGAATCCGCTCCGGGCTGGCCGGTTTGACCAGGAAGTCGTCCGCGCCGGCACGCATCGCCGCGACCGCCGTGTCGACGCCGCCCTGGGCCGTGAGCACGATCACGGGAAGCGAGGGATTGACCGGGCGAAGCCGCCCGAGGACGCCCAGTCCGTCGAGCCCAGGCATGATGAGATCGAGCAGCACCAATCCCACCGCCTCGCCCTTCGGTGAGCTGAGGACATCGAGGGCCTCTTCGCCCGACGACGCCGTCTGGCACTGAAGCCCCAGTTTTTCCGCCTGCGCCTGCAGCAAACGGCGCTGCGTCGGGTCGTCGTCGACAACTAAAATCGTATGCGCCATGAGGCCCTCAGGTGGTGTGGCAAAAGCCCGTCCCAAAACAGGCCGCCACTCTGAGCCCGGCGCGGTAAAGGCGCCGTTTAAACTGTCTCAGCTTGGGGCGAAAATCGGCGGAAATTAGCGGTTTGTTAGGGTCCGATGTGGTCGAGACGCTACACCGCGTCTCCAATTCGAAACCCTAGGGCCACATCAGCTTGAAAGTGGCAGGTGTTA